>JAYSVE010001000.1:0-2547 GCA_043718725.1 Methylibium sp. | reverse complement strand
TGCTGAAGGAAGACGTGCACAGCGACGCCTTCAAGGCCAAGCTCGACTCGGCCTTTGCGCTCGGCAAGGAAGAGGTGTCCACCGCCGCCAGCCTGATGCAGGGCCGCTTCATGCAGCGCAACTTTGCCGGCGTCGAAAGCAGCCTGGCCTACAAGGCGATCAGCGACATCCGCGTCCAGCTTGACGAGCTGAACCCCGGCAACGAAGGCGACCTGCTGGAGCCCAGGAAGCTGCTGGGCATCATCCCGTTCGGCAACAAGCGGCAGGCTTACTTTCGCAAGTTCGAGAGCGCCGGCGAGCAGCTCAAGACCTCGATGGGCCAGCTCTATGCGGCGCGCGACGACGTGCAAAAAGACGTGGTCGACATCGAGGCCACCCGGGGCAAGCTGTGGGAAGCGATGCAAAAGCTCGCGGCCGCCACCCACTTTGCCGAGTCGCTGGACGCCAAGCTCGCCGCCAAGGTGGCCGAGCTGGAGCCCAGCGACCCCCAGCGCGCCCAGGCGCTGCGCCAAGAGGTGCTGTTCTACGCGCGCCAGAACCTCACCGACATCCTGACCCAGCAGGCGGTGTGCGTGAACGGCTACCTGGCGCTCGATGTGCTCAAGAAGACCGGCCGCGAAATGATGAACGGCTGCACCCGCGTGGCGACCACCGGGATGAGCGCGCTGGCCGTGGCGCAGACCGTGGCGCGCGCCACCGGCAACCAGATCCAGGTGATGGAGATGCTGCAGGGCGTCAACGCCACCATCGGCAAACTCATCACCGAAAGCGGCAAGCAGCTCAACCAGCATGTCGACGCGACCGCGCAGTTTGCCGCCAACCCGATGATCGGCATCGCCCAGATCAAGGAGATGTTCGACCAGACCTTCAAGGCCATGGACGCGATGGACACATTCCGCGCCAAGGCGATCGACGCGATGGGCCAGAACAACGCGATCATGAAAGAGCAGTTGGCGCGCAGCGAACAGTACGTGGACCGGGTGCGGCTGGAGCAGGCGAGGGCGGCGGTGGGGTCTACGCTTTCAGGGTCGATTGCCGGGCCGGTGAAGTTGTGAACGCGGCGGCTCGCGTCGCTATGTCTGCTGTACGGCGAACGGGTTGACCACCCGCAGAGCGCCGAATTGTTGGCCGTCGGAGAAGTCTTCCGAGTACAGAACTTGTGCGCCGCCGAACAGCGCGGCTTCGACGATCAAACAGTCCCAGATCGACATCCGGCTGTGCGCCGAGCGCGCCATCGCCTTCATCACCAACGGCAAGTCGCTGGGCACCACCTCCCAGTCGGTCAGTGCATAGCAAAACACCGCCGCTCGCTCGCGGCTGATGTTGAGCTTGCGGTGCAGGTTGCTGAACAACTCGATCAGCACCTGCGTGCTGACCATCGCCCGGCCCTCAATACTGAGCGCGCGCACCAACTCCGCTGCAATTGCCTGTTTCCTGGGGTCGCGCGGGTCCAGCGAGTACAGCAGGACATTGGTGTCGACAAAACCATCAGCGGTCGTGGCCACGTGCCCGCCCGCGCCTTCAGCCGTCCTTGCGGAAGTCACCCTCGTACAAGGCTTCTCGTTTGAACGGCTTGCGGTCCTTGGGCAGCGGGCCGGGCTTGGCCTCGGCGCGGACCTCTTTCATCAGCCGCATCAGTTGCGCGGTGGCGTCTTTGGGCGAGCGCTTGGGGGCGCCTTCAGCGTAGCTGACAAGAAACTCGCGCACCTTGGCGCTCAGTGACGTGCCATCTTGCAGGGCGCGAACACGGGCCTGTTTGATCAGGGCGTCGTCGACCACGATGGTGAGGTTGGACATGGTGGATCCCGAAAGCAGGAGTCAAGTGTAGCTCCGGTCCACAGGTTCACGTGAAACAGTGAATCTGTGACAGTGGCGTGCGTGATCGGCGCCTCAGGCGCCGCGGCCGCGAGCCGGGCCGATTTGCGCTTGGGCGCCATCGACGCGGCCTGCTACTGCGCCGCCAGTTCAATGATCTCGCCGCTGGGCCGCTTCAGCAGCAGGGCCTTGCCGCGCATGCGAGCCTCGCTGCAACTGGCGGCGACCTTTTGCAGTTCGCTGCACACCTTGCCGTCTTGGACGGTCCATTTGCCTGAGTCGTTGAAGCCTTTGCTGGTGTTGATCCAGAAATAGCCGCTGGATTTGTATTCCAGGCGCCAGCTGGTTCCGTCGGCCAGCTTGACCGCGAACACCTTGCCGGCGAGTGCCTCTTGCAGTGCGGCGGCCGAGGGAGTGTTGGCATCGGCAGGAAATTCGGCGGGCGCCGTCTGGGCAAAGGTTTGAGAAGCGGCGACCAGAAGCGCCAGGACGAGTCTTTTCATTGAAACCTCCAAAGTTGTTGGATGGATGGATGCGGGCCGCCGATGCAGACCGGCGGCCCGGGCTCGGGCTGGCGCCTCAGCGCACCACGCCCAGCGCTTGCTCCACCGCGCGCAGTGCGATGCCGTTGATGCGGATTTGGTAGACCGGCGTCGTCGGCGTGCTGTCCTTGAACGCGTACCACACGCTGCCGTTGTGCTCGGCGAACATGCTCTGGAAGAAGTGGTCGCG
>JAYSVE010000999.1:0-5905 GCA_043718725.1 Methylibium sp. | reverse complement strand
GGTACTTCTTGTCGGCATAGCCGCTGGCCTCCTGCTTGTGGGCCGTGCCGGTCTTGCCGCCGACCGAATAGCCCATCACCTGGGCCTTGGGCGCGGTGCCGCCGTTGCCGGCCGCCATCTCGAGCATGTGGCGGATGTCGCGCGCGGTGTTGGCCGACATCACCCGCACGCCGCCTCCTGGCTCGGAGACTTTGACCAGCGAGGCCGGCATCAGTTCGCCATCGTGCGCAAAGACGCTGTAGGCGCGTGCCAACTGGAACAGGCTGGTCGACAGCCCGTAGCCGTAGGCCATGGTCGCCTGCTCGATCGGTCGCCAGGTCTTGAAGGGTCGCAGCCGCCCGGTCACCGCACCGGGGAAGCTGATTTGCGGCTTCTGTCCGAAACCGACCTGGGTGAACATCTCCCACATTTCGCGCGGCTGCATCTGCATGGCCATCTTGACGATGCCGACGTTGCTCGACTTCTGGATCACCTCGTTCACCGTCAGCGCGCCATGCGGGTGCGCATCGGTGATGGGCAGGCCGGTGACGGTCATGCGGCCCGGGGCCGTCTGGATCACCGTCGACGGCGTCACACGACCGGTCTCGAGTGCCAGGGCCGCGACGAAGGGCTTCATCGTCGAACCGGGCTCGAAGGTGTCGGTGAGCGCGCGGTTGCGCAACTGCCCGCCGCCCAGTTGCTTGCGGTCGCCCGGCGCGTAGCTCGGGTAGTTAGCCAGCGCCAGCACCTCGCCGGTTTGCACGTCCAGCACGACCACGCTGCCGGCCTTGGCCTTGTGTTCGGTGACAGCGTCGCGGACCCGCTGGTAGGCGTAGAACTGCACCTTGGAGTCGATGCTGAGCTCGATGTCGCGCCCGTCCAGCGGCGCGACGCTGTCGCCGATGTCCTCGACCACCTTGCCCAGGCGGTCCTTGATGACACGGCGGCTGCCGTTGCGCCCGGCAAGTTCCTTCTGGAACGCCAGCTCGACGCCCTCCTGGCCCTGCTCTTCAAGGTTGGTAAAGCCCACGACATGGGCGGTGGCCTCGCCATCCGGGTAGTCACGCTTGTACTCGCGCACCTGGTGGACGCCCCGCAGCTTGAGGGCCAGCACGTCCTTGACGAGTTTTTCGTCGGCCTGGCGGCCCAGCCACGCAAAGTTGGGGTTCTCGTCGAGCCGTCCTTCCAGCTCCTTGACCGTGATGCCCAGCAGCCTGGCCAGTTCACGGCGCTGCGGTTTGTCGGCGTCGAAATCCCTGGGGATCGCCCACACCGAGGGCGCGGCCACGCTGGAGGCCAGCAGCAAACCGTTGCGGTCCAGGATGCGGCCGCGGCTGGCCGGCAGATTCAGGGTTCGGGCGTAGCGGATCTCGCCTTGCTTCTGGAAGAACGCGCTGCCCACGATCTGCACAAACACGGCGCGGCCCAGCAAGGCGCAAAAGCCCAAACCCACCAGCGCCACCAGAAACTTGGAGCGCCATGGCGGTGTCTTGGACGCCAGCAGCGGGCTGGGCGAATACATCACCCGGCGCACGTTCGGCGCAGCGGGGCGCGCGCGCGAGGCCTTCGTCAACGCCTTGGGCAAACCCGGCAGTTTCATTGGCCCACCCCGGCCGAGGCCGCACGCGGGTAGCTGACGTACTGCGTGACCGCCGGCGTGGCACTGCGCATCGCCAGCCTGTCGCGCGCCGTGCGTTCAACCCGCAACGGCGTCGCCTGGGTCTGCTTCTCGGACTTGAGCCGGTCGTGATCGTGTTCAAGCTGGCGCTCGTCGCTCTGCGCCCTATCGAGTTCGGAGAACAGGCGCCGCGCGTCGTAGGAAACGCGCACCAAATAGACGCTACTGAGCAACAGCGCCACCAACAGCAGCAAATTGACGCGCGTCATGCCAACGCTCCCGCCGCGGTGCGCTCGGCCACCCGCATCACCGCCGAACGCGAGCGCGGGTTGGCGCGGATCTCGGCCTCGCTCGGCTTGACGCGGGCAATCGATCTCAATCGGGTCGGCTTCTCGGGCGCGAACGGCGCGCGCCGATCGATTTCGTTGCGGCTCTCGCGGGCGATGAAGGTCTTCACGATGCGGTCCTCCAGCGAATGAAAGCTGATGACGACCAGGCGCGCGCCGGCGGTCAGAAGGTCCAACGATGCGATCAAGCCTTGTTCGAGCTCCTCAAGCTCGGCGTTGACGAAAATCCGAAGAGCTTGAAATGTGCGCGTTGCAGGGTCCTGGCCCGGCTCGCGGGTCTTGACCACGCGAGCCACGACTTCGGAAAGTTGCTTTGTGGTGAGAACAGGGTTCCCGCCTTCGCGCCGAGCAACAAGCGCCTTTGCAACCTGTACAGCAAACCGTTCTTCCCCATGGTCACGAATCACCTCCGCAATGTGGCGCTGGTCGGCGCGGGCCAGGAATTCCGCGGCACTTTCGCCCCGGTTTGGGTCCATTCGCATGTCCAGCGGCCCCTCGAAACGAAAGCTGAACCCACGCTGTGCGTCGTCGATCTGTGGCGAGGACACGCCCAGGTCGAGCAGCAGGCCGTCGATGTGCCGGATGCCCAGTTCCGCCAGCAGATCTTTGATGCGCCCAAAACGGCTGTGATGAATGGAAAAGCGCGGGTCGGCCATGCACGCGCCGTCCTGGGCGGCGGCCGCCACGGCCTGCGGGTCACGGTCAATCGCGACCAGCCGACCCTGCGCCGACAAGCGCGCCAGCAAGGCCCTCGAATGCCCGCCGCGCCCGAATGTCCCGTCCACATACAGGCCGTCCGGCGTGGTGACGAGCGCATCGATGGCCTCGGCCAGCAGGACGCTGGTGTGTTGAAGGGCAGTGGCGTCACGCATGTCAAAACACAAAGGCCTTGATCGAATCGGGCATCACGCTTGACTTGGTGCGGGCGGACTGCTCGATGTGGCGCTGGGCGTCCCACAGTTCGAGATGACTGCCGACGCCGATCAGCTTGACCTCGCGCACCAGGCCGGCGGCGTCGCGCAATTCGGGAGCGATCAGGACACGCGAAGTGGCATCGATTTCCACATCCATCGCATTGCCCAGAAACATGCGCTTCCAGGGGCTGGAATCAAACGGCAGCGCCACCAGGCGCTCGCGAAATTTGAGCCAGGTCGGACGCGGAAAGATCATCAACGCGTCGTCGGGATGAAGCGTGATCGTGAGCTGGTTGACCCCTGCGGCCGCGAGCAGATCGCGGTGGCGCGTTGGCACGGCAATGCGCCCCTTGCTGTCCAAGGTCAGGGCGTTGGGCCCCTGAAACACGATTTCTTCCACAATCTCCCACCAAAGTGCACTTTTCGCCACTTTAGCGGATGGACTCGCTCAGGTCAATCGACGTTTCGTCAAAAAATCAATGAAATCAACTACTTAGCTCATGTTCTTTAAGTGGTTGAATCAAAAATGTGTTCAAAAATAAGGACTTGCATGGGGCTCTGCAAGTGATGGGTGAACTTGTTGTGCCCCTGCTCGTGCATGTGAAGGCGATTGCGCCGACAATTGGGGATTGCGAGGACTTGCCCTTGGCCTCGCCCCTGTCCACCCCAGTCTTGAGCGCGCACACCATGGCCACACGACGTCCCGCCCCCAGCTCCACCACCGAGACGGCGCAAAAATTGCGCCAGACGCAAGCCGAATACACGGCCGCGCGGCCTGCCAGTCAACCGGGCGTCAAGCCGATGATGTCGAGCTCAAAGATGTACGTCTGCCGGCGCTGCCAGGCCAATTTCAAGACCGGTGACGGCAAGCCCGACGCGCGCATTCCCGGCCTCGGAAAATGCAATGCCTGTTTGGCATTGACCTCGGTGGCGGTGTAGGCCAGCCGCGCGAAAGCGTGGCCGCGCTGCCACGCCAGACTGGCCGGTGAGGCCAAACTCACGCTCCTGCGCTCGCGGTCAGAGCGGTGCCACACCGAACAACCAGCGGTGCAACACGCCCACGGTGACGGCGTAAAGCGCCAACCCGCCGACAACCGAAATCAGGTCGTTGGCGCGCCGCGGCGGCGCGGCTGGCGTCGAGCGCGCCGCGCGGCGTTTGAGTGAAATTCGGTCGGCCACCGCCCAGGCGAAAAAGCCACCGAACAGCAGCAGATCCGCCAGCGTGCCATTGGCCAGCAGGTGGGCCAGGGCCCAGAACTTGACGGCCAGCAACATCGGGTGCTTGACAGTGGCCTTGATGCGACCCGGCAGGTAGGCTGCCAGCAACAGCGGAAACACCGGCAACATCAGCAGCAAGGCGACATGCCTGAGCCCGGCCGGCGGTGTGTAGAGCACCACGGGCGCTTGCCGTGCCAGGCCGTAGCCGATCACGATCAGCGCCAGCCCAATGATCGCCACGACCGCGTAGGCGCCTTTCCACCCGGCCTCGTCGCGGCGCGCCAGTTGCGCGTTGCGCCACGCGGGCGCGACGATGGACACCGAATGAATGCCGAGGAACAGCGCGAGACCGGCAATAAGAAGTGTCATGTGAATGGCCGTTGGGGATTGCGGGTTGGCCGGCGCAGTCTAGCGTCTGGCTGCCGCGACGTGGCGCCGATCAGTCGGCCGACGCAGCGCGCACCGACGCGATGATTTCGTTCAACAAGGCCTCGAGTTCGTCGGGCTCGAAGGGTTTGGACAGTGCCCGCACATTCGGGCCCAGGCGGTCCAGGCCCTGGCGGAATTCATAGCCCGAGCACAGCACCACCCAGCGACGCGGGTCTTTCTTGAGGACCTGGCGGGCGAGGTCGGTGCCCGACATGCCGGGCAGGCTGACATCGGTGATGAGCACGTCGAACTCGCGCTCGGCGATGACCTGGAGGGCCAGTTCACCATCCGGCCGCGTCACCACCTCGCGGCCATCGCCTTCGAGCAGCATGCCGATGGATTCGCGCAAATCGTCGTTGTCCTCGACGTAGAGGATGCTGAAAGGTCTCATCTGCGGCTCCTGACACCACGCATCGTCGGAGTCTAATCTTGGCCGCCGCCCGGCCTGTCGCATGGACGGGAATCCGGGACGCTGCGACGGCCTTGGCGTTCCGCGAGTGGCGTGGGCTTCAGTGGCTTTCCTTGATGAGCCGCCCGCTTGCCGATTGGATCGGGCGGGCATTCATCGGGTACAGCCGCGCAAAGATCGCGATTTGCTCGGGCGAGATCGGCACCGGGCTTTTCATCACCATCCACAGGACGCCTTCGCTGCACGGCGGCGCGGTGAGTGAACCCATGTAGGTGTAGTAGCTGCGATCGGCGGGCAACAGGGCCTGAAGGTCGAGCACCGCGCGAGCGGCGAGTTCCTCGCCCTTTTCGAGCGGCAGGTTGTTCCAGACCGACTGGATGATGGGGTGGGCCGAGCCTCGGTCCAGCAGCACCGCGATCACCGCCAATCGTCCGTCCAGGTCTTTGTGCACCAGATGCGCCACCATGTCGAAGAGCCGGCCATTGACGCGTTCTTCGGACGGTCGATGGAAGTGGAACTGCAGCAGTTCGAAGCGCCTGCCGAGGATCTCGATCGCATTGCCCGCGGCCACGTTCACCTGCACCGTGTGGCCGTTGTCGATGACGCGGAAGTTGCTCGGCTTGTAGTCGAAGCGCACCGCGTCCAGTTCGACCTTGATGCCGTCGCGAATGTCGATCGGGCTTTGTCGGGTTCCGGTGGCGCATTGCGCGAACTCGGGCTTCAGCCGACCCCAGGTTTCGGGCCCGCCGGCGCCCTGGTAGTCCCAATGCGCCCCGTGGGCGGGCGCAGGCGGCGCAACCGGCGCCATCCCGTCCGCCTCGACGGACCGGCGGTGCGCGGTCGCAAGCTTGGCGGCGTTGGGCGCGACGAGCCCACCCCGGGCGGCAGCTCGGCGGGCCCCTGCCGCGGCCGCCAGGTGTGCACCTGAGGGCTCAGGCGCGGGGGCAGGCGTCGCAACGCGCAACAGATGCGAATCCGGCGTGCGGGCGGA
>JAYSVE010000998.1:0-5906 GCA_043718725.1 Methylibium sp. | reverse complement strand
GCGCGACACCGGCCTCGACGACGAGCCGAACCGCATGCCCGAGGACCGCCGCCAGCGCAACCTGCAACTTGTCGCAGTGAGCCGGCGCGCGCAGCATCTCGCGTTCGACACGCAAGCGCCAGACGGCGGGCAGCGTGGTGTCGTCCACCTCCAGGCATTGCGCCTGCATCGCAAGTTCGCGCGTCAGCGCGCTGATGCTGCCGGCCTCGGCCATGCGAGTGAACAGTTGGGCCCAGCGCGCACCGATCGCGTCGGCGTCGGCGTCGATGTCGAGGGCGGCCGACGCTGCCACCGTGGGCAGCGAGGCAGGCAGGGGCTGCGGTGCCGGCGTCGGCGGCGCCGCTGCCAGGGCAGGTTCCGGCGGCGCGTCCGGGTCCGCGTCCGACCAGGGCACGTCGTCGTCCCACGGTGGCGCTTCGCTGACTTTCGGCGGCAACACACGAATCGCCGCCGGCGCCCCGGCCACGGCCGGCTGGGCCGCCTCACGCGCCGGGACGCCGCGGGGGCTGGCCGGCGCTGCCGGGACCGGCGCCTTCGCAGGCCGATTCACGGCCGGCGCCGAGGCGGCCTGGCCGTGCGGACGAAACACCAGCAGGCGCAGCAGCACCATCACCAGGCCGCTGTATTCGTCGGGCGCCAGGGCCAGCTCGGCACGACCGTGCAGCACCATGCTGTAGAGCAACTGGATTTCGTCGCCGGCCATCGCCGCGGCCAGCCGGGCCAGCGTCGCCGCGTCGGTGTCGGCGCCGTCGAGCGCGTCGGGTACCGCCTGGAGCAGCGCCATTTGCTGCAGCAGCGTCGCCATTTCTTCCAGGGTGCCGGTGGCCGAAAGTCCCAGCCCGCGCAGCGCGTTGACGGCGCCCACCACGGCCGCGCCGTCGCCCGCGGCGAGGGCCTCGACGATGCGCACCGCGTGGCTGCGGTCGACCGCGCCGAGCATCTCGCGCACGCCCGCCTCGGTCAGCACGCCGGCACCGAAGGCGATGGCCTGGTCGGTGAGCGACAACGCGTCGCGCATCGAGCCGCGCGCGCCACGCGCCAGCAGGCGCAAGGCGCCGGGCTCGGCGGCGATCTGTTCTTGCGCCAGCAAGTCGACCAGATGGGCTTGAACGGTCTGCGGCGCCATCGGCCGCAGATTGAACTGCAGGCAGCGCGACAACACCGTGGGCGGCACCTTTTGCGGGTCGGTGGTGGCAAGCACGAACTTGAGGTAGTCGGGCGGCTCTTCCAGCGTCTTGAGCATGGCGTTGAATGCCGTCGTCGAGAGCATGTGGACTTCGTCGATCATGTAGACCTTGAAGCGGCCCAGCACCGGCTTGTAGACCGCCTGGTCGAGCAAGCGGGTGATTTCGTCGACCCCGCGATTGGAGGCGGCGTCGAGCTCGATGTAGTCGACAAAACGGCCGATGTCGATGTCGCGACAGGCCTCGCACTGGCCGCAGGGACTTGCGGTGATTCCGCCACTGCCGTCCGGGCCGGTGCAATTGAGCGACTTGGCCAGGATGCGTGCGATGGTCGTCTTGCCCACGCCCCGTGTGCCGGTGAACAAATAGGCATGGTGCAGACGCTGCTGGGTCAGGGCATTTGCCAGCGCCTGCACCACATGTTCCTGCCCCACCAGGGTCTCGAAGTTGAGCGGGCGGTACTTGCGGGCCAGGACGCGGTAGGACATGCAATCATTCTACGGGCGCCCCATCGAGGCAGCCTGCGTGCCTGCCGGATAATCGCCCCCTGTCTTTCTCGCCTTTCAGCCCCCCGCACCATGAGCGCCACGCCCCCTTCGCCTCGCCAGGACTCGACGCTCAGCTACGCCCAGGCCGGCGTCAACTATGACCTGATCGACCCGTTGAAAGTCGCCGCCCAGCGCGCCGCGGCGAGCACCGGCGCCAATCTCGCGGCCCATGGGTTCAGCGAGGTCGTGGCGTCGCGCGGCGAGTCGGCCTATGTGGTCGACGTCGGGCCTTTCTACCTGGCCTCGATCGTCGAATGCCTGGGCTCCAAGGCGCTGGTCGCGGACGCGATGCGCGAGCTCACCGGCAAGAGCTACTACGGTCCGATCGCCCAGGACACCCTGGCGATGGCGATCAACGACCTGATCACCGTGGGCGCCACCCCGCTGGTCGTGCAGGCGTATTGGGCGACCGGTGGCTCCGACTGGTTCGCCGACGCGCAACGGTCGAAAGCGCTGGTCGACGGCTGGAAGCAGGCCTGTGACGCCTGCGGCGTGTCCTGGGGCGGAGGCGAGACACCGGCCCTGGCCGGCATCGTCGCGCCAGGGCGCATCGACCTGGCGGCGTCGTGCACCGGCATCGTCAGCCCCAAGCAACGCCTGTCGCTGGGTGAGCGCCTCGGCCCCGGCGATGCGATCGTGCTGCTCGAGTCGAGTGGCATTCATGCCAACGGCCTGAGCCTGGCGCGCAAACTGGTCGAGCGGCTGCCGCAGGGTTACCTGACGCCCGTGTTGCCCGGCCTGAGCTATGGCGAAGCGCTGCTGGCGCCGACCTTGCTCTATTCCCCGGTCACCGAAGCGCTGTTCAAGGCCGGCATCACGCCGCACTACTGCGCCAACATCACCGGTCACGGCTGGCGCAAGCTGCTGCGTCACCCAGCGCTGCACAGCTACCGAATCCATACCGTGCCGCCGGTGCCGCCGGTGCTGCGGTTCATCCAGCAGCACGCCCGGCAAAGCGATCGCGAGGCCTACGGCACGCTCAACATGGGGGCGGGTTTCGCCCTCTTCGTCGGGGCCGACGATGCGCAACGCTGCGTCGACGTCGCGCAGGCGCTGGGCGTCAAAGCACTGGTGGCCGGACAGATCGAAGCCGGCCCGAAAAAACTCTTCATCGAACCCCTGGGCATCGAGTTCGGGGACGACGCACTGCAACTGCGCTGACGCTTCACGGCACGACCGGGACCGACCCCCGACGCCGGCATTTGGCCAGCGCCTTTGAAGCCCTCGCCTACAATCAGCGGTGACGGGCCTCCTCGCATGGAAGCGCGGCCAACCGGGTCAGGTCGGGAACGAAGCAGCCCCAACCGTTGTGACCAGTGCCGAGGTAAGGCTCGTCAACCCGCCTGCTAGAACGTCATCGCGGCCTGGTTGCGCAGGGTTCGCAACATCGACAATTCCTTGTCGTGCAAACAATCCCGCCCGCCTGCGCCTTGCCGGCGCAAATCTGCTCGATTGGCGTGCCCTTCAACTGCAACGGCAGCGCCAACAACGTGCGGCGTTCACGGACTGCCTGCCCGCCGACAGCCAACCTGCGGTCGCGCGGGGAAGTCAATGTTTGTCGGGCGACGTGATGCTTTCGGCATGGCGCGCCGCGACGACGCCGCCATTCCTGACGTTCTCCCGGGCGCTCTGGATGGCATCCTGCACGTCGCGCAGGCTGATCTTGAGCGCACGCGCGTAGCGCTGGGCAATCGAGTCCAGCACCCGGTTCGCGCGGGCGGGCGGCAACTGGCTGATCGCGTCCACCACCTCGTTGGCGGCGCTGGCCGTCTTGCACAGGGCGTCGACGTCGCTTTGGATGGAGCGAACCCGCGTCCCGAGCTCCACCCGGTGGATCATGTGCTGCAATTCCGCCCCCAAGCCCCAGTGCCGCGCGACCGCGGCACCGACCGCTTCCAGGTCCACGCCCAACACGGCAAACGATGCGGCGGCTTCGCCCAGGCCCGCCACTTCCGCTTCACCGCTCGCCGGCGCGACGCCGGCGTCGGGCGGCGCGGTCAACTGCTGAATTTGCTCGGCTTCATCCGGAAAATGGTACTGAACCATCAAGCGGCCGAGGTTTTGCAACAGCGTGACGAGGTAGATGACCTCCGCGTCATACCCGGCCGGCCGCAGCGCCTGGGCGACGTGGCCTGCCAGGTGCACCTGGTCCATCAGGCGTTTCATTTTCAGTGCCGCCGCATCCGACATCGGCCCGGGCCATCGGCGCAAACCGTTGGCCGCGTGGCGCACGCCGTCGATGCCGAGCAACGCGATGCTGCGACGGATGGTCAGCACCGGGCCGTTGTCGGAGGTCCGGGCGTTGCGCACCTGTGCAGAGTTCACCTGCCGCAACAACTCCAGGCTGAGCGCCATGTCCTGCAGCAGTTCGGTGACCATGGTGTCGGTGTGCTGGCCCTCCATCGCAATCAATCTTTCGACCCGCGCCGCCAGGCCCGGCAACGCCGGCAGGTGGCCGACGCTGTCCAGCCGATCGAGCAGCAAGGCCAGCGGGCCAGCGCCGTCTTCGGCCTGGGTCAATTGCCAACCGTCGAGTGCCCGCAACAGCGTTCGGGCGTTCAGATAGCGCTGGCGTTCCCGGTTGCCCGTACTGCGATTGACAATCGCGCGCAAGCCCTGCTCGACAGGGTGCAGCGTGGTCCACGGCAAGTGCACGATGTCGCGACCGAACGGCGGCATGCGGGCGATCGCGCGCGCGATGTCGGGCTGCTCCAGCGGTGCCGTACCCGCCAGCAGGCGGTGCAGCAGCAGGCCGCACGCCAGCACATCGCGCTCGCACGCCTTGCGCAAAGCCATCAGGCCGCGGTCCTCGGTCGACGGGTCGACCGATGGAACATTCAGGGCGACGCTGCGAGCCGCCTCGATGCCGCTCATGTCGCCAGCCGAAGCCAGGGCCATCAGGCGGACCTCGCCTTTTTCGTTGACGATCAGGCTGTGCAACTGGATGTCGTTGTGCGAACAACCGGATTCATGCGAGAAGGCCAGCCCCAGAAGCGCCTGACACACCCATTTCACGGTCTCGGTCGGCAGCGGCGACGGGTGCATGGCAAGCCATTCGCCCAACGTCAAACCCCATTGGCGGGCGACGACAACGTACGGCCAGTCTTTGTGCAGGCCGATTTCGAGCACCGGCGCCAGGTTCGGATGCGCCAGCCTGGCTGCCCTGCGGACCTCCAGGCTCCAGAGTTCCAGCGCGACGGCGTCCAACGGCTGGACCATCGGGACCGTGAGATACACCTCCTGTTCCGACGTGGGATCGAAAGCCAGCCAAAGGGTCGCACCGGCGCTTTTGCCCAGACGCTGGCGCAACTCGAAACGACCGAAGACCGATTCCCGGCCAGGGACCTGGGGGGCAGATGGGAGTGGGGCGCGAGGGACCATGGCTTGGGCGGGGAGGACTGTTGCATTGGAGGGCCAATCCAGACAATTCGATGCGCCGAACAGGGCGGTCTCTGCTGGCCATTTCTGCACCCAGCGTGCCGAAACAGCGTGAATCAAACGACCTCGACCAGCGCCCCGCCCCCGGTGATGAACCCACTTCGAACCCGATCGCTGGGTTGCAGTCGCTGCACCGCCTGCCGATAGCGCAGCAACTGTTGTCGGTATTCGGGGAGTGCTTCGGGTTGGTGCTCCAACTTGTAGTCAAGCACCCACCAGACCCGCTGCCCGGCTTCATCGAGTGCCACCAGGCGGTCCAGACGAAGCGCTTCGCCGTCGACGCTGACCAGCACTTCATTGGCCGACCATTGCAGGCTGGCGCTGTCGAAGAAGCGCGCGCAATCCGGGCTGAGCCAGATCCGCTCGGCGATGCGCATGACGTCGGCGGCCTTGGCGCCGAACTCCTGCGCAGCGGCGCTGGCGAGTGGCGCAAGCGCTGCGCTGGTCGCGCGCTGGCGCTGGCTGATCCACTCCAGCACCCGATGAACCGCGGAGCCGAGCCGGGTCGACTCACTGGCCACCTGCGGCGCGTCGGCCGCTGGCCGGACGGCTGCCACCGACGCCGCTGGCACGGCATCCAACGTCGGCAGGTGCAACAGAAGAATCGCCGACTCCGGCATCGCCAAGGCAGCCGGTTGGCCAAGCGCTGGCGGGCTCCACCGGCTCGCCAGGCCGTCGGTCCGCTCCCACCAGCTCGGTGCGCCGCCAGGGCGATTCGGCTCGGTGGCGCTGAACA
>JAYSVE010000997.1:0-5908 GCA_043718725.1 Methylibium sp. | reverse complement strand
TCAAGATCACCATCCACGGCCGCGGCTCGCACGCCGCGCTGCCGCACAACGGCGTCGATCCGGTGCCTGTCGCCTGCCAGATGGTGCAGGCGTTCCAGACCGTCATCACCCGCAACAAACGGCCGATCGACGCTGGCGTCATTTCGGTGACGATGATCCACACCGGCGAGGCCACCAACGTGGTTCCGGACAGTTGCGAGATCCAGGGCACGGTGCGCACCTTCACGGTCGAGGTGCTGGACCTGATCGAAAAGCGCATGGAAGAAATCGCCCGCCACACCTGCGCGGCCTTCGACGCCACCTGCGAGTTCGAATTCGAGCGCAACTACCCGCCCACCATCAACCATGCCGCCGAAACCGACTTCGTGCGCGGCGTGATGACCGACATGGTCGGCGGCGCCAACGTGCAGGCGTTCGAGCCGACCATGGGCGCCGAGGACTTCAGCTACTTCCTGCTCGAAAAGCCGGGTTGCTATTTCCTCATCGGCAACGGCGACGGCAGCCACCGCGAAGGTGGCCACGGCCTGGGGCCCTGCATGTTGCACAACCCCAGCTACGACTTCAACGACGAATTGATCCCGCTGGGCGCCACGCTCTGGGTGCGCCTGGCCGAAGCCTGGCTCGCGGCCCCGCGCTGAAGGCCGGGCTCGCACGATGGTCGCGGCGCATTTCTCCCAAAGCTACGCGCAAGCGCGCGCCAAGTTCCTGGCGGCGGCAGCGGCGGCCGACCTCGACGTCCAGTCCCATCCGCACCCGCTGCTGGGCCGCGACGGCGAAGCGCTGGCGATGGATGTCGCGCTCGACGGCGCGAAGGATGCGCACTCGCTGCTCATCGTCAGCAGCGCCTGCCATGGTGTCGAGGGTTTCTGCGGCTCGGGCGTGCAGGTCGCGTTGCTGCACAACGCCGCGTGGCGCCGCACGACGGCCGACGCGGGCGTGGCGGTGCTCTACGTCCATGCGCTCAACCCCCACGGCTTCTCATGGTGGCGGCGCACGACACACGAGAACGTCGACCTGAACCGGAATTTTCACGACTTCAGCCAGCCGCTGCCGGCCAACCCGGCCTACGACGAGATCGCCGCGCTGCTGGTGCCGCCCACCTGGCCGCCGGCGCCCGAGATCGAAGCGACCCTCGCCCGCTACGTCGCCGAACGCGGCGAACGCGCACTGCAAGAGGCAATCTCGGGCGGCCAGTACGACCATCCCGAGGGCCTGTTCTACGGCGGCCGCAACCCGACCTGGAGCCACGTCACGCTGCGCCATCTGCTGCAGGAGCATGGCCGGCGCTGCACCCGGCTCGCCTGGATCGACCTGCACACCGGGCTCGGCCCGAGCGGCGTGGGCGAGCGCATTTGCGCCGGCCGCGACGACGCCGCCCAGTTGCAGCGCGCCCGCATCTGGTGGGGCGATGCGGTTACCTCGATGTACGACGGCAGCTCCAGCTCGGCCTTGCTGACCGGGCTGATGTGGCAGGCGGCCGAACAGGAATGCGCGCAGGCCGAATACACCGGCATGGCGCTCGAATTCGGCACCGTGCCGGTCATGGCGGTGATGACGGCGCTGCGTGCCGACCAGTGGCTGGAGAACCACCCCGAGGCCGGCGACGAACAGCGCCGCGGCATCGAGCAACAGCTGCGCGACGCGTTCTACACCGACACCGAGGCCTGGAAGCGCGCCATCGTCACCCAGGGCCAGGACGCCGCGTTTCAGGCCGTGCGCGGGCTGTCCTGCGCCGCCACGATCAGGTGATAAAAGCGCGTGGTGTGCAGGCTGCCGTCGGCGCTGCGCGCGTAAAACGGCACGTCGCCGGTCTTGACCCAGCCCAGGGCCTGGTACAGGCGGGCTGAAGGGTCGCCCAGGCGGGTGTCCAGCACCAGCGTGGTCCGGCCGCGCTGCCGGGCCAGGTCTTGCACCGCCAACATCAGCCGGCGGCCATGGCCGCGTTGGCGGTCCAGGCTGCGCACCAGCAGCTTGGCGACCTCGGCGCGGTGGCTCGCATTGGCCCGCTCGGCCTCGTGAAGCTGGACCGTGCCGATCAGCTCACCGCCCTCCTCCAGCACCAGCAGTTGGATCGCGCCGGCGGCGACGCTGCGCGCCACGTCGACCCAGTAGGCCCAGGCATGGTCGCGGTCCAGCGGTGGCATGAAACCCAGCGACGCGCCGCCGTTCACCGCGTCGCTGAGCAGCTTGCCGAGTTCGTCGCTGCGCTGGTTGGTGCGCGCTGCATCCCAATGGCTGATCGTCATGGCAAACGGCCTCAATTCAGAGCAGGCCGCGTTGCAGCAGCGCGGCCTCGCATTGTTGTGAATTTTGAAAATGCAGCGCCTGCCAGCCCGCCACCCGCGCGGCGTCGACATTGGCCACCACGTCGTCGATGAACAGGGTCTGAGCCGGTTCGATTCCAAACGTTGCGGCCGCATGCGCAAAGATCGCCGGCTCGGGTTTGATCAGGCGCACATCGGCCGAGAACAGCCCGCGTCGGAACAGGCCGATGAAGGCATGCGTCGCCTGCAGGTGCCGCGCATAGGCGCCAGGCATGTTGGACAGGTAGAACAACGCACTGCCCCGCTGGTGCAGGCGCTCCAGCAGCGCCACCGAGGCGACCATGGGCGTCAGCGCGTGCGGCACCGCATCGATCACCGCCCGCGCCTGGGCCACACGCAGGCCGGTGCGCCGAGCGATGCGCTCGGCCAGTGGGGCGGCGGCGAGCGTGCCGCGGTCGAATTCACCCCAGTCGCCGCCATAGCCCTGAAAGATGTCCAGCACCCAACGGTCGGCCGCGGCGCGCGTCGGCGCGAGCTCGGGCAGCACCTGTTGGACGATCTCGTGCGGCCGCCAATGGAAAAGCACGCCGCCGAAGTCGAAGACCAGGTTCAGGCCGGTCGCGCGGGGATGGCTCATCAGGCAACCTCCGTGCTGCGCACTGCGGCATTCGCCCCGGGGTTCACGAAGTGGGCCCCTTCGTGGCCCATGACGCCCGGCGTCTCATGCGCGCAGGCGCCGCACCAGGCCGGCCGTCGAACCATCGAGCCCGCTCACGTCGCCGCTGGCCAGGCGCGGCAACAGGTCGGCGCACAGCGCCTTGCCCAGCTCCACGCCCCATTGGTCGAAACTGTTGATGCCCCACACCGCGCCGCTGGTGAAGACCCGGTGTTCGTACAGCGCGATCAGCGCGCCCAGGCTGCGCGGCGTCAACTGGTCCAGCACCAGGATCGTGCTCGGGCGGTTGCCGGGGAAGGTGCGGTGGCGCGCCAGGGTCGCCGCATCCAGATTTCTGGCGGCGGTCGGCGCCGGATCGGCCAGCGCCTGCTCGCTGCTTTTGCCCAGCATCAAGGCCTGGGCCTGGGCCAGCCCGTTGGCCAGAAGCTTGCTGTGCAGGTCGGCCAGCGCATGGGTCGGGTGCTTGACCAGGATGAACTCGACCGGGATCACGTCGCTGCCCTGGTGCAGCATTTGAAAGTACGCGTGCTGGCCGTTCGTGCCCGGCTCGCCCCAGACGACCGGGCTGGTCGCGCAGGACAGCGGCAGGCCGGCCAGGTCGACGCACTTGCCGTTGCTCTCCATCTCGAGTTGCTGCAAATAGGCCGGCAGCCGCTTCAGGCCCTGGTGGTAGGGTGCCACGCTGCGGCTCGTGAAGCCATGGAAGTTGCGATACCACACGTCCAGCAGGCCCAGCAGCAACGGCAGGTTGCGCGCCGCTGGCGCCTGCGCGAAATGCCGGTCCATGGCAAACGCACCGGCCAGCATGTCGCGAAAGTGATCGGCACCGATCGCAAGCGCAATCGGCAAACCGATGGCCGACCACAGCGAGTAGCGCCCGCCCACCCAATCCCAAAAGCCGAAGGTGGTGCTGATGCCGAACTCGGCCGCCGCTTTCACATTGGTGGTGGCAGCGACGAAGTGTTTGGCGGTGTCGGTGCCGCCCTGGGCCAGGAACCAGGCCTTGGCCACCTGCGCATTCGCCAGGGTCTCCTGGGTGGTGAAGGTCTTGCTGGCGATGACGAACAGCGTCTCCGAGGCTTTGAGCTTGCGCAGCACCGGCGTGATGTCGTGGCCGTCGACGTTGGAGACGAAATGGAAGCTGAGCCCCGGGTGCACATAGGCGTCCAGCGCCGGCACCACCATCTGCGGCCCCAGGTCGCTGCCGCCAATGCCGATGTTCACGACATGGCGGATGCCGCTGGCGGCGCTGTCGCGCACTGTCTCGGCGTAGCCCAGCATCGCGTTGAGCACGGCGTGCACGTCCTCACTGAACGGGCCCGTGCCGCGCGGCGCGCGCAGGGCCGTGTGCAGCACCGCGCGGCCTTCGGTGAGGTTGATCGGCGCGCCGCCGAACATCGCGTCGCGGCGGGCTTCGACGCCGCATTCACGCGCCAGGTCGAGCAGGAAGCGCAGGGTGGCGGTGTCGATCCGGTTCTTCGACAGGTCGGCGAAGACCTCCGGCGCTTCGACGCTCAGCGTGTCGAAGCGTTGCGGATCGCGC
Source organism: Methylibium sp. (assembly GCA_043718725.1). Taxonomy (GTDB): domain Bacteria; phylum Pseudomonadota; class Gammaproteobacteria; order Burkholderiales; family Burkholderiaceae_C; genus LGRD01. The sequence goes on along the minus strand of JAYSVE010000997.1, from coordinate 1,425 downwards.
TCAAACGCCTCGCGCACATCGAAGTCGCGGCCGTGGGCCTCGAAATGGCCCTTGAGGGCCGCCCAGGCGGGTGTCTGGTCACAGCGGGTCGGGTTCATGGTGTTGCCTTGATGCGGTTGGGCGCAACGCTCGGGTTGGCCGGAGCTCCGATTAAACCGCGAGTGACTGGGTTTGACCGGCCGGTGAAACCTGGTCATCATCAACATGAAATAAAGTTACGGCCTTGCTTACTGCCACGGCTCAAATCATGTCCTTCGACCTCGTCTGTTTCGGCGGTACCGGCGACCTCACCTGGCGCAAGCTGATGCCTTCCCTGTTCCAGGCCTTCCGCCACGGCAAGCTGCCACCGGGCGGGCGGCTGTTGGCGGTGGCGCGCGACGAGCGCAGCGATGACGAGTACCGCGCCTTCATCAAGGAGCGCTTCGTCGAGGTCGAAAGCTCCAAGCAGCCCAGCGATGAAGAGTTCGCCCGCTTTGCCGCGCTGCTGCATTACCGCCGCATGGACCTGTCCAGACCCGACGACTACGCCGGCCTGAAACGCTGGATCGAAGAACCCCGCACTGACGAAGGCCGCGCTGGCGGCCGGGCCGACACCGTGGTGCTGTACCTGGCCACCAGCCCAACGCTGTTCCCGGTGATCTGCGAGCAGCTCGGCATCGCCGGCCTGAACGGCCCGCAGTTCCGCGTGGTGCTCGAAAAACCCTTCGGCCACGACCTGCAAAGCGCCCAGCGGATCAACCGTGTCGTCAAGTCGGTGTTCGACGAGCGCCAGGCCTTTCGCATCGACCATTACCTGGGCAAGCCGGCGGTGCAAAACCTGTCGGCGCTGCGTTTTGGCAATGCGCTGTTCGAGCCGCTGTGGCGGCGCGAGAGCATTGCCAACATCCAGATCACCATCGCCGAGAACATCGGCGTGGGCACGCGCGGCGACTATTACGACAAGACCGGCGCGCTGCGCGACATGGTCCAGAACCATGCGCTGCAACTGCTGACGATGATCGCGATGGAGCCGCCGCCGACGAACGACGCCGACTGCATCCGCGACGAAAAGCTCAAGGTGCTGCGCTCGCTGAAACCCTTCAGCGCCGAGAGCGTGGCGCGTGACGTGATCCGGGGCCAGTACCGCGCAGGCACCGTCGATGGCCAGCCGGTCGTCGGCTACCTCGACGAGGCCAAGGTGCCCGCCCACAGCAGCTGTGAAACCTTCGTCGCGCTGCGCACCGAGGTGCAGAACTGGCGCTGGGCCGGCGTGCCGTTCTACCTGCGCACCGGCAAGCGGCTGGTCGGGCGCGAGGCGCAGATCGTCATCAATTTCCGGGCGGTGCCGCACCCCATCTTCCCGGGTGCGAACCGGGCCAACAAGCTGGTCATCAAGCTGCAGCCCGAAGACGGGCTGGAGCTGCACCTGCTGGCCGTCAAGGGCAG
>JAYSVE010000996.1:0-2556 GCA_043718725.1 Methylibium sp. | reverse complement strand
GCTGGTGGTGCCCCAAGAGCCCGAGCTGACCGCGCAGAAAGCAAAGTCCGCCGAGTGCGAGGCGAACTGCGCGCACCGCTGACCGGTTCGGCTGAGCTGACCGAGAACTCGCGGCCGGCGGTCTTCCGACGTACCATGGCATTGAAGGGGAAAAACCATGCCGTCGCCGTCCATCATTGACCATTGCGTATTTCGGCGAACGTGACCGGTGATTTCTGGAACGTGACCGATTTCGATCGGGTGCTGGGTTGCGCGGGTTGGATTGTAGAGAAGGGTCGTTTTGAGCGGGTGTGGAACCTTCGGGATGCCGTGGATGGAAGCCTGATGCCTGATCAAGGTGAAGGGCTTTGTCTTCTTTGTCTTGCTTATTTCAACTCGTGGTGGTGGGGCCCTGTGGAGCTTGTGGGCAGCCGGCGGCCTGTGGGTGGACGCATGGGCAACCCGCAGGGTTGTCCATCCGGCCATCCACAGGAGAGCGCGTTCAGCGCTCAGCCGGGAAGCCCGCGCCAGCGGGCCTGTCCACAAATCCACAGGGCGCATGCTGGCGCTGCTATTGCTGCTCGGGCTCGGTGGCCGCGGGGTCTGCGCCGGCCGCGCCGGCGGCCTTGCGCGGTCGCATCGACTTGCCCTTGAGCGCCAGGCGATGACTGCGCGAGAGCAGCCGATCGAGGATGGCGTCAGCGATGGTCGCGTCGCCGATCCAGGCGTGCCAATGTTCGACCGGCAGCTGGCTCGTCACGATCGTCGCGCTTGTGCCGGCGCGGTCGTCGATGAGCTCCATCAGGTCCGAGCGCGTGGGACCGTCCAGCGTGGCCATCCCCCAATCGTCCAGGACCAGGATGTCCGTGCGCGCCACCGCCGCGAGCCAGCGAGCGAAGCCGCCGTTGCCGTGCAGGATGCGCAACTCCTCGGCCAGGCGCGGGGTGCGCAGGTAAAGCGCCGAGTGTCCGCGCCGGCACGCGTACTGCGCCAACGCGCAAGCCAGCCACGACTTGCCCGAGCCCGTCGGCCCGGTGACCAGGATCGCCGTGCCGTCCTCGATCCAGCGCGACAGCGCCAGGCTCATCAGGGCGCTGCGCTCGAAGCCGCGCCCGGCACGACCATCAACGTCCTCGATGCAAGCCTGCGGGTACTTCAGCCCCGCCCGCTTCAGCAGCGCGGCCCGGCGCTTGTCGCCGCGGTAGTGCACCTCGCGATCGACCATCAGCGCCAGACGCTCCTCGAAGCTCAGCGTCGTGCTGGCGCTGCTGGAGAGTTGTTCTTCGATGGCCGCGGCCATGCCGGCCAGCTTGAGCTCGCTCAGTTGCGCCAGGGTGTTGTTCATCATCATGCTTCGGATCCTTCGGGTCTGATGTTTTGCTGTGTGTCAGTGGAAATACGCCGCGCCGCGCAGGTTGTCGTGCTCGGGTGCCACCCACTCGGGTTCGGGGTCTGGCCGCTTGACGAGGTCGCCCCGTTGGCCAGGATGTCGCGCACATGGCGGTAGTGCCCGGCACCCAGCTCCAGGGCCAACGTGCAGGCCGCCTCCACGCGAGCGGGCCCGTAGCGCTTGGCCAGGCTGAGCAGCCCCAGGCAACCGCGGTAGCCGTGCTCGGGATGGCGGAATCGCTGCAGCAGTTGGGTGACAAAGCGGCCGGTGTTGGCTCCGATGCCGCTGCCCCAGTGGATCAGCCGCTCGGGCGTCCACTGCTTGTGCGCGCGATGCGCCGCGGGCATGTGTTCGTCCAGCGTGGTGAAGCCGCCGCGCCGTGCGCTGCGCGCATGGCAGGCCACGCGTTGGCCCCGGTGCAGCACTTCCACCAGCGCGTCGGTGATGCGCGCCTCCAACTCCAACCCCACCAGCGAATGCGGCACGCTGTAGCGGTGGGCGTCGATCTCGACGTGATAGTCGATGTGCGCCTTCACCGTCTTGAAGGTGGCCCATTGCCAAGGCTGTGCCGGCAGGCCCGACAGGGCCGGCGAATCGAGCGTGGCGAACAGACTCGCTCGGCTGCCGTCGAGCTTCTGGAATTTGCGGTTGTTCAGCGACCCCAGCAACGCGGCGATGGCTGCGTCGGCGGCGTGCACGTCGGCCAGCACCGTGTGGCGCAAGCGCGCCAGAACCCAGCGGGTGACGACTTGTACCGAACTCTCCGCGGTGGCCTTGTCCTTGGGCGAATACGGGCGTGCCGGCAGGAACGAGACGCTGTAGTGGCGGGCGAACTCGCGCACCGTCGCGTTGAGCTTGGGCTCGTAGCGGCACGCCTCGGAGACGAGCGAGCGCGGGTTGTCGGGCACGATGAGTTGCGGGACACCGCCGTAGAAGGCCAGCGCACGCGCCAGCGCGCCCAGCCATGAGCGCATGCTCTGATTCACCGTGGCGCAGGCAAAGGTGTAGCTCGACGCGCCCATGGGGGAGACGAAGACCTGCGCGCGCGTGCCGTCGGCCAGCGCCAGCGTCGCCCCGGCGTAGTCGATGAACAGCTTCTCGCCGGCACGCCGCTGCTGGCGCATCGAGCGCTTGAGCGACTTGGCAAACGCCTTGTAGTGCTCGCAGAACTGGGTGTAGGCCCAGGT
>JAYSVE010000995.1:0-14831 GCA_043718725.1 Methylibium sp. | reverse complement strand
GGCACCTTCGAAACCGGGAACGCCATCGCCGCCGCCCGCGTGCTGCGCGCGGCCGGCTACACGCTGCACACCGTCACCAAGGCGGGCGGCCACCATTGCTGCGGCCGAACCTTCCTGGCCGCCGGCATGGTCGACCAGGCGAAGGCCAGGATCGGCGCGCTGGTCGACGCGCTGCTGCCTTTTGCCAGCGCCGGCATCGCCATCGTCGGGCTCGAGCCCTCCTGCCTGCTGACCCTGCGCGATGAAGCCCTGGTGATGGGCCTGGGCGAGCGCGCCGAAGTCGTCGCAGGCCAGGCGCTTTTGTTCGAGGAATTCATTGCGCGCGAGGCCAAGGCCGGTCGGTTCACGCTCAAGCTGAAGGGGCTGAAGGCCGCCGATGCGACGATCCTGCTGCACGGCCATTGCCACCAGAAGGCCTTCGACGCCATCGGCCCCATCCTCGACGTGCTGCGGCTCATCCCCGGCGCAAGACCCGAGCTGATCGAAAGCTCCTGCTGCGGCATGGCCGGCAGCTTCGGCTATGAGGCCCGCCACCACGCGGTGTCCCTGCAAATGGCCGAGCTGAGCCTGCTGCCCGCGGTGCGCCGACACCCCGGCGCCATCGTCGTCGCCGACGGCACCAGTTGCCGGCATCAGATCGCCGATGGGGCGCAACGCGAGGCCGTGCATGTGGCGCGGCTGCTGGAGTCGTTGATCGACACAGCGGGGTGATGGCGGCGGAGTCGGCGAGGAGCGGAAATTGGATGAGCGTCGCGAGGCTGGGAATCGAACGACGCGCAGGCGGTGAGCGCGCGGAGTGCGAGGCTGTGCGGTTGGTTAGGGATGGCAATCGAAATGGGGCAGTCGGCCAATTGCGGGTATTGCCGATCGGCAGCCTCAGCGAGGCCCATTTCTGCGCCTGCACGGATCGCTGAATCGCCCCGAAGTCACTGGCACAGGCCGCACTTGGGGTTCAGGGCCGATCCTTCCAGACTCGATCCACTGGAGGCCGCAACAGCATCAACCCATCTCCCGCGACAAGCACTTCGTCCCCGATGGGCATGTTCTTCGAGGGCGCCTGCAAGGGCCCTGGGGATGGATGCCCCGGGGAATTGCCAGCGGCAAACTCGCCGGCGTAGTAGCGCGTGGCCTGCGGCGCGGCGACACTGGATCCCCTCATGGCGACGCGGGCGCCACTGCGCGTGCCGGCAGCGAGCACACCCTGGCAGGAAACCCCGTCGTCGCCCGGGGCCAGCCAGTTGGGCGCATTCATCGTCCTCAGAGCGTTCGGTGCGACCGGCCCCTCCGAGGCGTAGTCTGCCGGCATCAGGTCAGCCGGGTCAGGGCCGCGTCGGTAGGCTCCGATCACGTACGTCTCGCTACCGGTCGCAATGCCGCTCAGAGTGCCTTGGCGCTTGACGTAACTCCCCGGCACGTCGAATTCGAGCGGCCGACTGTTCGTGTCGTGGCGTTGGTACGCCGGGTCATCGAAGAAAGACTGCCGCCCTTTTGCCCGTCGCCCGCCCGGCGTATCGCTGCGCTTGATCCATGCGTCGATGTCCATCTGCACTCCCGAAGTGTTCGTGACCTCGACCGACCACAGCCCGGATCTTGCGACCGGCTGGCTGCCAGGACCCCATGGGTCATGGGCCGTCGGGGCGACGCTGAGAACGACGCTGGTGCGAGGCGACGAGGTGCTGGCGGGAAGGTATTGCGCGCTGAACAGTCGGCCGCTGGCAACCGACACCGAGTCGGACAGCTTTGCCGCTGAAACGGACACCTGCGGGCCTTTCGGCGAACGGAGTGTGACGGTGACATCAGCGCCGGCGACCGGGGCCAGCCAGACTTCCAGGAAGCTCGGTGTCAGCCCGACCGGTTGCAGCCGCCACTGCAGCTTCTGCGTGCCGAGCGGTTGCAACCGGAAGTTCGCGTGGACGCGCGACTGCCGGAAGTTTCCGGCAGCCAGGACGATCTGCAACGGCGTATTCGTCTGCCTGGACAGTATCGTCAGCGTATCGGCAACGCGTTCGAACAGCGCGCTGCCGTCATGCGGCCCGTCGTGCGGTCCGTAACTGATGTTGACGACCACCGGAAGTGTTTCGCCTGCCCCGAGCATCGACTGCGCGCGAGAGAGGATGTAAAGCAGTCCCCATATCGCATGGACCACCAGCTTCGATCCGGCAGGGTCTCCAACGGCGTGTTCTGGCATGTCGACCGCGATGATCGGCAGGTCCGCCCCCACAAGGTTCGGATCGTTCCCGGCCGCCAGGTCGAGCACGTGCGTTCCGTGCGAGCGGCGCCGCGCGAGCGGCTTGTAGACGTCGAATGCGAAGTTCATGCCGCCGATCGTGCGGTAGACCATGTCCTCGTCGGCACCGCGCGCTTGTGCCGCTTGAACCGCGGCATCGATGGCCGCTGCCGTCAGCTCGACGCCGGGGGTACTCGTCATGCCGCTGACGCCGCGCGGATCCTGCTGCCACAGATATGCGATGCGCGTACCCGACGTGGTACTGAAGCGCGGATGAGCGAAAGCGATCCCCTGATCGATCACAGCGACGACGACGCGTTGGCCTGCGCACGGCGAAGGAGGCGCTGGCGGCGATGTTGCCGGCGCGGATGAGGGGCAGCCCAACCATTCGCACGGCGCATTGATCCAGCGCCGGGGTGTGCCGATCGCCGGCGGTCCCGAGGAGGCTGCATCGGCGGTCGGCGCCGCACCCGGCGCCGCTACCGGCGCTACCACCGGCGCAACTACCGGCGCAGCAGGGGCGGCACGCTTGTCGGCAAGATCCACCGGCGGGCCAAGCTCCGCGCTGCGGATGGTTCGATTCCACGAAGCGTCGTTGACGACCTCGGCCGCCCGTTGGCGCAGGACCAGAAGGACACCGAAGTTGAAATCGCGCGATTGCAGGATTGCATGGGGCAAGTTGTCGAAGAGCTCGGGCACGCGCACCGCCGGCTTCAGCCCCTCATTGAGCCAGCCGAGACGCGTGAATTGCTCCCGCGGAAGCTCTTTGTCGAACTCGACCAGCAATGGCAACCAGTCGCCGGCGCGCAGATAGACAAACCGGGTCGCGATGGCCCAGTCGAGATACGGTTGGGCCGGTCTCGCCGGACCGGCTGGACCTGGATCACGACTACCTTTGTACGATGTCATGGCGGGCCTCGATCACTTCCATTCGTCCTGCGCCTCGCCCCACAACCACTTCAGACCCGGTGCCTCGGTAACGGCAATGTCGGTGTTCTTTGTCAAGTAGGTGGGCACGGGATTCATGGCATCGGTCGTCACGTCGTAGATCTCCGAGCCGCTGAAATCACCTGTGCCGGGATAGGCCTCACCATCGAACGTCCATGAGCCCACCTTATTTGCGCCACCGGTCGCACGCTCGATGAAGTACTGGCCGATCGCGAGCCCCAGCATCTGCCCGGCCATGCTGTCGACCGGGTAGTGCACCCCTGCCACGGTCCGATTGATGGCGATTCGGGCGGCCTGGCGCATCAACTGCTGGCGCAACTGCAGGGTTGCCGCTGCGGGAGCCGTGGCGGACTCGATCAGCTTACCGAGCACCCTTGCGACCGCGTGTGCCTCTGTCGAGTGTCCGCTCGGCAGCGAGCCATGAATCGGTGTCTGGATCATGGGCTGCACCTGTGGCGAGTACTCGTGCGGGCGGCGCACGCACAGAGCATGCTTGAAGTTCATCTCGGCATACTTGGCGAGTCGCAGCGCCATCTGAATCAGCTCGAGCGTCCGCGGATGGCGGGCCTGATACAGCGGGACGACGGAACCCCAGTAGGCGAACTGCGGCGACATTTGGTCGACGATCTCGCGCACCCGGTCGTTGCGCAGGTCGCTGTACCCGTTCACCAAGTCGAGCTGTTGCCGCAGGTTCGCCTCGGTCGGCCGGGTCATCGTGACGAACTGGCTCCACGTACCACCGGGAGCCGTTTGGCCCGTAGCACCGTTCGTCTCATTGAAGTTCCACAGCGTGGCCCATTGCTGCGTGCCGCTAGTGCCGCCGGGTGTCTTGTCGACGGCGAAGTACAGCGCCGACAGCAGCTCGGATTCGAACAAGAAGCGCCGGATGCGCGGATCCCAACGCTGCAGCGGGCCGGGGACGCCGCGCGCGATCGCGGCGCTGTTCCATGCGCTGCCCGGCCATACGGGGGGCCAGCTGCCGACGATGCCTTCACGGTGCATGATGAGTGCGGAGGGGTTGGCGGGGGATCTCCCGCCGCCCGCGCTGAAACCTTCGAACCCCTCGAATCCCTCGAACCCTTCAAAGCCTTCGAACCCCTCAAATCCTTCAAGAGTGCTCATGTGGTCGACCCTCCAGTGTTGTTTCAGTGAGTTGCTATCGCGGTACGCCAGCGAGTTCGAGTGCCTGCGCGACCGAGCGTCCAATGCGGAAAGCTGCACTGGGTGACCGCTCGATGAAAGTCGATATGCGGAACTGCGGATCAAGCTCCAGCAACTCGCGCGCCCTGGAACGAGCGTCATCTTCGCGGCTGAGATTCCAAAGTGCGACGATCATGACGCGCAAGGTCGAGCTGTGCTTCCTGTTGAGCCGGAACGAACGTTCAGCGAGGTTCAGGGTGCGCTCGTACTGCCCCGCAGAAAGTGCCGCTGTCGCAGCCAGCGAGTCGAAGTAGTACTTCAGCGGATCCAACGGCGAAAGCTTCTGAGCCTGCTTGGTGTGGCGCACGGCCTCCTTGCCTTCGTCGCGAAACGCGTGCAGCGTGCCCTTCAGCAGCCACGCAAGCGAATCGTTGGGATTCTCGCGTAGAGCCGCCTCGTAGCGCTCTTCAGCGACATCGAGCCGCTTCAGAATGTACGTATTGACTTGACCCTCTACCGTCATCGCCAGGGACAGGGTCGCATCGCGATCGAGCGCTCGCCGGGTGTTGTCCAGCGCCTGCTTTCCATCGGCTTGCACGTTGTCGGACCAGCCCTGGGTCACACGCAGCACATGCCATTTGGCCAGCCATGCGTAAGGCGCAGCCAGGCGCGGCGAGCGTTCGACCAGGGCTTGCAGCATCTGCTGTGCGCGCTGCGACGCGAGCGGCGAGATGCGGTGCATCAGCGTGATGCTGGAAAGCAGCAAGGTGCGGCTCTCCAGCGTCGGCAGCGCTTTGCCGAGTGTGCGCTGCAGCTCATGCGTCATCATGGCGGCGCAGGTCTCGGCCACCAGTTTGCCCGCAAGACCATCACTGCCGGCGACCACCCCCTTGACGCTGCCCCTCAGCGTTTTCGACCAGGCAACCCGGCGGGACTGTGCTTCGGCCAGCTCAGCACGCAGTGTCAGTCGATCAGCGTCGATCGTGAAGGAACCTGACACCACGTAGTCGGCGTTCAGGTGCGTTCCCGCCGTCACGACGGCAGCCTCGTGCCCTCGAAGCGCGTTCGTCGACAGGCGTGACACGACATTGATTTCCGGGGACAGCGACAGTGCCGATATCACGTCGTCGGCGAGGATTTGCCCGAGAACATCGTGTTCCGGTTGAACGGCGCGTGCGGTGAACGGAATCACCGCCACCGTGGCCCGAAGGTCGCCGCCGGCACCGGCCGATTCGACCACCGGATGGTCCCCTACGGCGCCGACACGAAAGGCCCGAACGGGCTGCTGCACATGCTTGAGGTAGCACTCTCCGAGGTCCTCGATGTCGGCGTCCAGCAGCGGCGTCAGCTGGTCGCGAACGTCGGCAGACACCACGATCTCACCAGGTCCGGCCAATGTGGCCAGGCGAGCGGTGAGATTGACGCCATGGCCATAGACATCGTGTTCGTCGGCGACCAGCGCGCTGACGTGCACACCAATGCGCACCCGCATCTTTCGGCTTTCGGCCAATCCTTCGTTGCCGCGCTCACTAAGCTGCTGGATGGCGATGGCGGCGTCGACGGCCGGCGGCGAATGCGAAAACTCGATCATCAGACCGTCGCCGAGGCTTTTCACCAGACGACCGCCATGCGCGGGCACGATGTCATGGGCAATCTTGTCGACGCAAGAACGCCAGCGATGCACCGTACCTGCCTCGTCTTCCTGCATCAGGCGCACCGATTCGACCACGTCGACGACAAGCACTGTGCGAACGACGCGCTCAAAGTCAACGGCGATTCTGGCTCCAGTCTCCACTTCTTGCGTGCTTCTCCAGCCGGCGATTGTCGGCTGGAGAAGCAACGGGTACAAGCCTGGCCATGCCGCTGTGTCCTTCATTGTTGGGTGCGCGTCGCGGTGGGCAGGGATCGAGACACATGCACATTGGGGCACTTCTTCGCATTGAACCGAAGGGCCACAGGGTCGCGGCGCACGGGCCATGCGTGCGGCAGCGTTCCCACGGTCTCCAACACCAGCCCCTCCAGCATGTTGGTGCGCATCCATCTTCACGTCCCGACGCCCTCGTTGTTGGCGGAGCTACCCGCAGTGGACTCCAAGGATTCCTGCGGCGTGCAGTGTGCGATGGGAATGCTGCGGCGATGTCATCAACATTGAGGAGGCGCCTCCCCACTAACGGCGCGTCGCGCTGTTAGTGCTGCAGCATGAACGGCGGCTATCAGGGGGCGAGATCGATACATCGGGTAGCTGCTCAGGGTCGACCACGATCGTTGACGTCTCGACTCCCACAGACCGCAATTTGTGTGATAGCCGGCATTGAACCGAGCACGCTTTCCAATTCGACGCAGGCAGCTCGGCGATTTCCGATCGGTCCTGATTCCCGATTGTTCGGACGGCGAATAATGCGTCGTCGTGAACGGAAACCGGGCCACGCTAACCGCGAGCGCGCGGCGAACCCGACACATGACCGCCCGGGACGAACCAGCATTCAGGAGCCACCCCCATGACAACATTGAACGGCAAAGTCGCGTGGATCACCGGTGCGGGCAGCGGCATCGGCCTGGCGGGCGCGCGGGCACTGGCGCAAGCGGGCGCGGTGGTGGTGATGTCCGGCCGCCGCCACGACGTGCTGGCCGCCGAAGCCGCGCAGATCAATGCCGAAGGCGGCGCGGCCGAGATCGAGGTGCTCGATGTGGCCGACGCCGGCGCGGTGAAGCAGGTGGCCGAGGCGATTCTTGCGCGCCATGGCCGGGTCGACATTTTGCTCAACAGCGCCGGCCTGAACTCACCGCAGCGGTTCTGGAAGGACCAGACGGTGCAAGGTTGGCGCGAGGTGGTGGGCATCAACCTCGATGGTTCGTACTACACGATCCACGCGGTGCTGCCAACGATGCGCGCGCGCAAGGACGGGCTGATCATCAACGTCTCGTCCTGGGCCGGCGTGTTCCACCCCAAGCTGACCGGCGCGGCCTACAACGGGTCCAAGCACGCGATCACGGCGATGACCGAAACCATCAACATGGAAGAAGGCGTGAACGGCATCCGCGCCTGCGCTGTCTGCCCGGCCGAGGTGGCCACGCCGATTCTCGACCGTCGCCCGGTGCCGCCGAGCGCGCAAGACCGTGCCCGCATGCTGCAACCGCAAGACCTGGGCGCCACCCTCCGCTTCATTGCCGAGTTGCCGGCGCATGTGTGCCTCAACCAGTTGATCATCAGCCCGACCTGGAACCGGATGTACATCGACAACCTGTAGCGGCCCTGGACGACGCGGCATGAACGACTTGCGTGGCAACCCGATCACCACGCGCTGCGGCGCGGCGGCCGAGGCCACCGAGCGCGCGCTGTGGCGAATGATGTCGTTCTACGGCACCCCGCTGGACGACCTGGACGCCGCCGCGCGGGCAGACCCGGCCTGGCCGCTGCCGCCGTTGATGAAGGCCGGCTTCCTGCTCAGCCTGACCGAGCCGGCGCTGCTCAACGACGCGATGGCGCTGCTGGCCCAGGCCGACGCGCTGGCCGCCCGCGCCGATGCGCGCGAGCGCCATCACCTGCAAGCGCTGCACCGGCTGGCGGCCGGCGACTGGCATGGCGCGCGCCGCGACTGGGAGGCCCTGCTGCTGCGCCACCCGCGCGACGCGCTGGCGCTGCAATGGGCGCATCTGTTCGACTTCTACCAGGGCGACGCGACCCAGTTGCGCCAGCGCGTGGCGCGGGTGCTGCCCGAGTGGGACGAGTCCGATCCGCTGCACCCGTACGCACTCGGCCTGCTCGCCTTCGGCCTGGAAGAGTGCAACCTGTACGCGCAGGCCGAAGAAACCGGTCGACGAGCGTTGAGCGGCGACGCCAAAGTGCCCTGGGCGATCCACGCGGTGGCGCATGTGATGGAGATGCAGGGCCGCTTCGACGACGGCACGTCGTGGATGCGCCGGTGGCGGCCCGACTGGGCGCAAGGCAACGGCTTTTCCGGCCACCTGGGTTGGCACCAGGCGCTTTTTGCGCTGGAGTCGCTGGACCACGCCGAAGCCCTGCGCCTTTTCGACGAACACCTGCGTGCCGACCCGTCGCAGATCACCTTGCAGCGCCTCGACGCCGCGGCGCTGTTGTGGCGCCTGCACCTGGTGGGCGCCGATGTCGGTGCGCGCTGGCGCGAGCTGGCCGCCGGCTGGGATGTGGGCGAGGCCCGAGCCGGGCACTCCGCCTTCAACGACCTGCACGCGCTGCTGGCGCTGATCGGCGCGCAAGACCTGGCCGGCGCGCGGCGCTGGCTGGCCAGTGCCGAACGGCATGCCGAGACGGCGTCGGGCCTGACCCACGCGAACCACGCGAACCACGCGAACCACACGAACCACAAGATAGCGCGCGGCATCGGCCTGCCGCTGATGCGCGGCATGCTGGACTTTGCCGAAGGCCGCTGGGATGACGCCATCGCCACGCTCTACCCGGTGCGCGCCGCGGCGCAGCGCTTGGGCGGCAGCCATGCGCAGCGCGACCTGATCGACCAGACCTTGCTCGCCGCGGCTTGCCGCTCGAACGACCATGCGGTCGGGCGCGCCTTGCTGAACGAGCGTCGCTTCGGCAAAGGCGCGACGCCCCTGACGCGCTACTGGATAAAACGGCTTGCGCGGCCGGCCCCGGGCTGATGGCCGCTCAGCAGGGCCACACCGATCAGACCAGCGGCGCCACCAGCCCTTCCTGCGCCAACGCGCGCGCCACCGCGGGGCGCGCCAACACGCGTTGCAGGTACGGGCCCAGGTGCGGCAGGCTGCGCGCCGGCCTGCCCATGCCACGGGTCCAGCGGCACAGCATGAAGGCGTACAGGTCGACCACGCTGAACTGGGGGCCGAGGAGCCACGCCTGGCCGTGGCGCGCGAGTTCGGCGTCGAGCTGGTCCAACATCGGGCCGATCCTGGCCTCGGCGTGCGCCTTCACCTGGGCGGCACTCGCGCTATCGCCCTCATCGACCAAACGCTCGGGGTAGAAGTAGTGGATCAGCATCGCCTGCAGCGTGTTGGTGAGCCAGACCAGCCACTTGTAGAAATGCGCCCGCTCGGCCGTGCCGAGCGCCGGCGCCAACGCGGCGGCCGGGTGCGTGTCCACCAGGTGCAGGCAAATCGCCGCGGTTTCGTACAGCACCAGGTCGGCGCCAGCCGCGCCGCCTGCACGCGGCTCCACCAGCACCGGAATCATGCCGTTCGGGTTGAGCCGCAGGTAGTCGGGCGCCTTGTGCGCGCCTTGGGCGCGGTCCACGAGTTTCAGATCGTACGGAATGCCAAGCTCTTCGAGCAGCATGTGCGGCGTGAGGCTGGCGTTGCCGGGAAAGTAGTGAAGCTGGTGCATGGTGGTAAGTGGCTGAGGGTGGCGGAGGGCGGATGTTGCCTCAATCAGTGTGTCGGTGGGATCATCGGTTTCGAGCGTTGCGCCCACATCGGCCGATGCGCCCATACGCCTTCCCAGGAGATACACCATGCCCACACTTGCGAGGGAATCCGTCCGCGCCGTCATCCCCTGCCTGCGCTACCGCGACGCTCCCGCGGCCATCCACTGGCTGTGCCAGGTGTTCGGCTTCGAGCGGCACCTGGTGGTGCCCCATGCGGACGGCGGCATCGCCCATGCGCAATTGAGCTTCGGCAACGGCATGGTCATGCTCGGCTCGGTGCTCGACACGCCCTTCGGCCGCCGGATGAAGCAACCCGACGAGGTCGACGGTGCCGAAACCCAAAGCCCGTATCTGGTCGTCGCCGACGCCGACGCCGTGTACGCCAGCGCCATCGCGGCCGGTGCGCAGATCGTGCTCGACATCAAGGACGAAGACTACGGCGGGCGCGGCTTCTCCTGCCTGGACCTGGAGGGCCACCTGTGGAGCGTCGGCAGCTACGACCCCTGGGCGCCGGCGTGATGCGCGCGCAAGCCTGCCTCACCGCGCGGCCGGCCGCGTGACCGGGCTCCGGCCGGGCTCGCCGCCACGCTGGCCACGCTCGGCCGGCGACCGGCGAAACACATCGGCCAGCGTCTTGCCCGGCTCCGACGTGAAGCACCCGCCAGCAAGCAGCCACCGACACCGGCGTCCGAGGAGTCGAACACCGCCAGCGTCTGTGGCCCCATCGCTTTGCGCCGCAGCGGCTTGGCAAGGAGCGTCTCGTAGAACTTCTGCGCGCGGTCGATGTTGCGCACCGGGATTTCGAACCAGTTGCCTGAATGCATCGAACAGGAGAGCGCCCCAAGGCCGGCCGAGCCGGCCGTCCCCCGCGGGGAATTGAGTAGCCCGGCAAAGCCGGTTCTACTCAAGAGGTCAGGACAACAAATGTTGTCTTAGATGATGGAAGTTGACCACGTTCGCGCTGAGGTCGAGTGCCGCGAGATACAGGTCGAGGTCCGTCGTGAGCAAGAAGTGCCCCGACCGAACACATGTGATCAGGCCCGCATCGGTGAGTCCGAGGCGACCAAAGACCTTCTCACCGACAACCACGATACTTTCAGGTCGTTCTTCAAATGCAGTGCCGACGAAACGGCCCAGTGCAGCGAGCAGACGTCCCCTCAATTCGTCATGTGTGTGAGCGAGCAGGTTGGACGCCTCCGTCAGTACCGAGGTGGTGACAACCCAACGATCAAATTCAGCGATGGTCTCAAGCAGCAAGTCGAAGTCCATCTCGGTGAACTGCCTGGATCTCTTGTGCAACGCAATCGCCTGCCGATCGACGCTTCCCACGACCAGCAGAACGAGAACGTTCGCGTCGGTCGCCAAGGACCGCATCACTCACGCCAACGCTTTGCTTCGATCCCGCAAAGAAACGACCTCGCCACCCTTGATCTTGACCACTTTGAACGACCTGGATTTCGCGCGAAGCGTACCCGAAATGACAGCAAACGCGGCAGGGTTTGCGTCCCAAGGCCTGGAGAAACCGACGGTAACCAGCCATGACGCTGAGGCCTCGTCATACTCAACCTCTTCCAGGCCGAGGTCGGTCAGTTGTTCCGCCTGAAACAGATCCTGAACATATTCAAGGGCGAGCTTCACAGCCGCTTTGACATTGAATTCAACAGTGCTCATTCGATTCTCCGCAACTGCATCCACGCCGACGAGACGATTGGCCAGGCTCGATGCGCAGGATACCTTCAATTCGCAACTGCTTGCCGCACCGCCCTCTCCCAACCCGCCATCAGCTCGCCCGCCCGCTCGCGCGCCATCGTCGGATGGAACGTGCGCTCAACCTGCCATTGCGCGCTCAACTCGTCGAGGTTCTTGTAGACGCCGCAGGACAGGCCGGCCAGGTATGCGGCGCCGAGCGCGGTGGTCTCGATGACCTGGGGCCGCACGACCGGAATGCCCAGCAGGTCGGCCTGGAACTGCATCAGCAGGTTGTTGACGCAGGCGCCGCCATCGACGCGCAATTCGGCCACCGGGTGGCCGCCCGCGGCGACCGCGTCGCGACTCATCGCCAATAGCAGCGCGGCACTCTGGAACGCGATGCTCTCCAGCGCCGCGCGGGCGATGTGCGCCACCGTGCTGCCGCGCGTCAGGCCGACGATCGCGCCGCGCGCCTCGGCCTTCCAGTAGGGCGCGCCCAGGCCGGTGAAGGCCGGCACGAACATCACGCCGCCGCTGTCGGGCACGCTTTCGGCCAGGCGCTGCACCTCGCCGCTGCCCTTGATGGCCCGCAGGCCGTCGCGCAGCCATTGGACGACGGCGCCGCCGATGAACACGCTGCCCTCCAGCGCGAATTCCGCGGTGGC
Organism: Methylibium sp.; assembly: GCA_043718725.1. GTDB lineage: Bacteria > Pseudomonadota > Gammaproteobacteria > Burkholderiales > Burkholderiaceae_C > LGRD01. Next base: position 2,790 of record JAYSVE010000995.1, on the reverse strand, counting down.
GCTGGGCTGGGCGGCGCTGGTGGTGATGAGCCCGTTGGTCGAGGTCTGGAAACGCTCGCCGGTGTGCATCAACATGAAGCAGCCGGTGCCGTAGGTGTTCTTCGCCAGCCCGGCCTTGAAGCAGGCCTGGCCGAACAGCGCGCTTTGCTGGTCGCCGGCGACGCCGCCGATCGGCACCGACCCGCCCAGGAACTCCGCGCGCGTGTGGCCGTACACATGGCTGGAGGCGTGCACGCTGGGCAGCACCGACGGCGGCACGTCGAGCAGCTTCAGCAACTCCGCATCCCACTGGTTGCGGCGCACGTCGAGCATCAAGGTGCGCGAGGCGTTGCTCACGTCTGTCGCATGCACCGCGTGGGCCCGCGTGCCGTCGCTGGCGCCGCCGGTGAGCTGCCACATCAGCCAGGTGTCGACGGTGCCGAAGGCCAGCTCGCCACGCAGGGCGGCGGCGCGCGCGCCGGGAACGGTGTCGAGGATCCACTTGAGTTTGGTGCCCGAGAAATAGGCGTCCAGGATCAACCCGGTGCGCTCGCGGAACAGCGTCTCGTGCCCGCGCGCGCGCAACGCCGCACAGGTGGGCTCGGCACGCCGGTCCTGCCAGACGATGGCGTTGTAGACCGGCTCGCCGGTGGCGCGGTTCCAGACCAGCGTGGTTTCGCGCTGGTTGGTGATGCCTATCGACGCCACCCGGCCCGCCGTGATGCCGGCCTTGACCAGCGCCTCTTGCGCGGTGGCGAGCTGGGTGGCCCAGATCTCCATCGGGTCGTGCTCGACCCAGCCGGGCTGCGGGAAGATCTGGCGGAACTCGCGTTGCGCCATCGAGATGATCTGGCCGTGGGTGTCGAACACGATGCTGCGTGAACTCGAGGTGCCCTGGTCCAGGGCCAGCAGGTAGGTCATCCGGTTCTCCATCGGCGTGGTTGTCGGGATTGTCCGCCGGGGCTTGCGCCACCGTGAGTATCTCAAGCGGCCTGGTCCACGCGCACCCCCGCCTCGGCCAGCAGCGCCGGAAACGGCGCCGGCGGCGGCGCGTCGGTGAACAGCCGGTCAAGCTGGCCCAGGCGCGCCACCTCGACCATCGCCGGGCGGTTGAACTTGCTGTGGTCGGTGGCCAGCCAGACCTCGCGCGAATGTTCGATGATGGCGCGCGAGACCTTGACCTCGTGGTAGTCGAAGTCGCGCAAGCTGCCATCGGCCTCAATGCCCGAAATGCCGATCAAGCCGATGTCGACTTTGAACTGGCTGATGAACTCCACCGTGACCTCGCCGACGATGCCGCGGTCGCGCGGACGCACCACACCGCCGGCCACGATCACCTCGCAGTCGGGGTTGTCCGACAGGATGGCGGCCACGTTGAGGTTGTTGGTGATCACGCGCAGGCCCTTGTGGCGCAGCAGTTCGCGCGCGATCGCCTCGGTGGTGGTGCCGATGTTGATGAGCAGCGAACACCCGTTCGGCAGCGCCTGCGCCACGGCGCGCGCGATGCGTTGCTTGGCCGGCTCGTTGAGCAGTTGGCGCTGCCGGTAGGCGATGTTCTCGGTGGTTGATGCCGGCACGCGCACGCCACCGTGAAACCGCGCCAGCAGGCCGGCCTCGGCCAGCAGCGACACGTCGCGCCGCACCGTCTGCAAGGTCACGCCGAAGCGCTCGGCCAGGGCCTCGACCGAGACCGATTCAAGGCGGCGGACCTCTTTCAGCAGGTCGGCCTGGCGCGGGTTCGGATTCATGCTCCAAAAGGCTAAACGAAAAGAAACGAAAGAGAGTGAGGGGATTCCCGGGTCTATAAGGAACAAGGAATTCCTAGAATTGATGCCAATCGAACCCAATGGAACGAGAGATCGCCGGTTTGAAAAACCCTCACATCGACAACGGTCCGCGCTGCCCGGAGCCCGGCACGCCAAGCTCGACCAGTTGCGACGTGCTGGTGGTGGGCGGCGGCATCAATGGCGCGGGCATCGCGCGCGACCTGGCCGGGCGTGGCGTGAGCGTGCTGCTGTGCGAGAAGGACGACCTGGCATCGCACACGTCCTCCTGCAGCACCAAGCTGATCCACGGCGGCTTGCGCTACCTTGAGTACTACGAGTTCTCGCTGGTGCGCAAGGCCTTGGCCGAGCGCGAGGTGCTGCTCAAGAGTGCGCCGCACATCATGTGGCCGCTGCGCTTCGTGATGCCGCACGACCCCGGCATGCGGCCGGTCTGGATGATCCGCGCCGGCTTGTTTTTGTACGACCACCTGGCCCGGCGCGAGGTGCTGCCGGCGTCGCGCACCGTCAGGCTGCGCGAGCACGTGGCCGGCCGGGCGCTGAAGCGCCAGTTCTCCAAGGGCTTCGTTTACTCGGACGGCTGGGTCGACGACGCGCGCCTGGTCGTGCTCAACGCGATCGACGCCCACGAGCGCGGCGCCACCGTGCTGACGCGCTGGCGCTGCGTCGACGCACGGCGCGGCGCGACGCACTGGCAGGTGCGGCTGCAAAGCGCCGCGGGTGGCGAGCGGCGGGTCACGGCCCGGGCGCTGGTCAATGCGGCCGGGCCGTGGGCGGCGCAGTTCCTCAGCGAGCACGCCCACGCCGCGGAGCCGAAGTCGCTGCGGCTGGTCAAGGGCAGCCACATCGTCGTGCGCAAACTCTTCGAGCACGACTATGCGTACATCTTCCAGAACCCCGACAAGCGCATCATTTTTGCGATCCCTTTCGAGGCCGACTTCACGCTGATCGGCACCACCGACCTGGAGCATCACGGCGCCATCGGCGACGCCCGCATCGACGCCGACGAAATCAACTACCTTTGCGA
>JAYSVE010000994.1:0-2560 GCA_043718725.1 Methylibium sp. | reverse complement strand
TCAACAGCTCACCGGCCAGCGGCGCGGATTCGAGCAGCCCCGTGGCGTCTGCGACCAGGCGCCCATTGACCCACACGCCATGCACGCCGAGCGCATCGGTGGTCAGGCGCGGCGCGCCGCCGGGCAGGTCGAAGACGCGGTGTTTGGGCCCGCGCGCCACCACCTTGGGATCGAACAGCAACAGGTCGGCCGCATAGCCCTCACGCAGCAACCCGCGCCCGTGCATGCCGAACACCTGTGCCGGCTGGTCGGTGAGCATGCGCACGGCTTCGCCCAGGCTCATCAGGCCGCGATCGCGCACCCAGTGGCCCAGCAGGTGCAGGCCGAAACCGGCGTCGTTGAAGAAGGTCAGGTGCGCGCCGGCGTCACTCAGGCTGACGAGGCTGTGCGGATGGCACAGCATGCGGCCGACGGCGGCCTCATCGGAATTGAGCAACTGCGCGGTGAAGATGGTGCGCAGGTCTTCGGCGATCGCCAGGTCGAGCATCACATCGAGCGGGTCGCGCGCCTGCGCGGCGGCGATGGCGGCGATGGATTGCTGTTCGTGGTGCGCGTTCTCGGGCCGCGCGGCCTGCACCACCTGCACCTTGTCCCATTCGGCGTTGAAGAGGCGGAAGCTCGTCGGCGCGGCCAACTCGGCGCGCACCGCATCACGGAAGTCCTGGCGCGCCAGCATGGCCTTGAGCGCATCGCCTTGCAGGCCGAGCGCCGGCCGCCAGCTCTTCAGGCCCTCGGCCGGGTAGGGCGACTGCATCGTGAAGTCCATGGTCAGCGGGCAGCACGAGACCTGGCCGATGACATGGTTGCCGCGCGTGTTCGCGGCCGTGATCGCGTCGAGGTCGTCGAACACCGCCTGCGGGTTGGTGCCGTTGTGCAGCAGCGCGGCGATCATCACCGGGCGGCCGCTGTCGGCGGCCAGCGTTTCGAGAAACGCCACCGGCGTGTCGCCGCCCTTGGTGAGCATGTAGACACCCAGTCCCGTCGCGCCCATGGCCATGACCAGGGCGCGCATTTCGCGCTCGTCGGCCAGGCGCGACGGCATCGGCAGCCCGCCTTCGCCGTTGTGCGCCGGTGAGGTGCTGCTGGCAAAGCCGACCGCGCCGGCCTGCATCGCGTCGCGAACAATGGCCTGCATCTGCACGATCTCGGCGTCGCTGGCCGCGCGCCGGGACGCATCAATCCCCATCACGTAGGTGCGCACGCTGCTGTGGCCGATGTAGGCGGCGATGTTGACCGCGCTGCCGCGGCGCCGCAGTTGCGCCAGGTACTCCGGGAAGGTCTCGAAATCCCAGGCGATGCCCTGGCGCAGCACGTCCAGCGACATGCCCTCGACCTGGGTGAGGTTGCGCATCGTCGTTTCGCGGTCCCGCGGCCGGCAGGGTGCGATCGTGAAACCGCAATTGCCGATCACCGCCGTCGTCACGCCCAGGGCCGGCGACGGCCGCACCCAGGGGTCCCAGGTGATCTGGGCGTCGAAGTGGGTGTGGCTGTCGATGATGCCCGGCATCAGGGCCAGGCCGGTGGCGTCGATGACCTGGCGCGCCGGCACATTGAGCGCCGGGCCCATCGACCGGATGCGGCCGTCGACGACGCCGACATCGCCGATCCACGGCGCGCCGCCGCTGCCGTCGAAGATCTGCGCGTTTTGAATGAGTAGCTCAAGCACCAGGGCCTCCTGTCATCTCGAAATGGCTTTTCAAGAGCCAAAGTATGGCGCCAAAGCCGTGCCGGGCGGCGCCCGTCATGAGGCAGGCGCGCGCTCGGCCACGCCGGCCCGGGACCCGTCGCCCAGCAACGCCCGCTCGATGCGGTGGCGTGCCACGCGGGTGCGCGGCACGCTAGACGCGAACCAACTGCGCACGTCTTCGTCGAGACCGATCCCGTGCATGTAGTTGTAGAGCGCCTTCTTCAGCGCCACGCCGAGCGCGTCGTGGTCGACGTCGGTGGGGTCGTCAAAGCCGATGTCGTTCTTCGCGAAGGCGCCCGGCGGCAGCGGCCGCAACGTCACGCCGTAGTCCTGCGGGCTCTTGCCCACCGGCGAATGCACCGTGCAGGCAAAACGGTGGAAGAAGCCCGACTGGATGCTGCCGTCATTGAACAACGTGCGCACCAGTTCGAGCGCATCGACGGTGTCTTGCACGGTCTGGGTCGGGAAGCCATACATCAGGTAGGCGTGGACCAGGATGCCGGCGTCGGCAAAGCCGCGCGTCACACGCGCCACCTGGTCGACAGAGACGCCTTTTTTCATCAGCGCCAGCAGGCGGTCGGAGGCGACCTCCAGGCCGCCGGAGATGGCGATGCAGCCGCTGTCGGCAAGCTGCTGACACAGCTCGGGCGTGAACGATTTTTCGAAGCGGATGTTGCCCCACCAAGTGATGGCCAAACGGCGCTTTTGCAGTTCAGCCGCGAGCGCCTTCAGCGCCTTCGGCGGCGCGGCTTCGTCGACGAAGTGAAACCCGGTCTGGCCGGTTTCACTGACGATGGCCTCGATGCGGTCGACCAGCAGCGCCGCGGTGGTGGTCTCGTAGCGCGAGATGTAGTCCAGGCTCACGTCGCAAAA
>JAYSVE010000993.1:0-5931 GCA_043718725.1 Methylibium sp. | reverse complement strand
TGGTTGAGCAGCCCCAGAAGACGGTCGAGCGAGCGGATCGAATAGGCCTCGAGGTGGTCGCAGACCAGGTTGGCGACTTCGCGCGCCGCCTTGTTGGTGGCCACGCGCTCGGCCAGGCGGCGCAGGTTTTCGATCAACACCACGCGCAAGGTGGTGGGCAGGGCCCACATCTCGCGCAGGTTCAGCTCGCGCGTCTCCTGGTAGGCGCCGAGGAACTGCATGCACAGGTCTTCGTCGAACGCGCCGTCGGTGTGGGCCACAAAAGCCCAAGCCACGCCGTAGACCCGCGGCAGGCCGGCCAGCGGCTCGTCCAGCAGCACCGGCAACGAGCGAAAGTAGCTGCGCGGCAGGCCTTCGTGGATTTCCTTGAGTTGCGCCTCGATCAGGTGAAAGTTGTCGAGCAGCCATTCCGCGGCCGGGCTGATGTCGTAGCCGGTGGAGACCTGCGAGCCGATGTAGCGGTGCGCTTCGCGCAAGGTGAGGATGTTGCTGCGCAGGCGCGGAAAGAAGGTTGCCGCGCGCGAACTGCGGGCGGCGGCGCGGTGGGTTTCACCCAGGCTGCGGCCATGCTGCGCAAAGCGCTGCAGGCCGAAGATTTCGGCGCGTATCGCCGGCTCGACCGGACCTCGGCTGCCGTCCAGAATGTCGCGCAACGCCTGAGATGCACCCGGTACGAGGCCGAGCAACTCGGGATGCGCCATGCCCTACATCACCAGTGAGGCGGCACCGATCAGCATCGAAACCACCACCAGCGTCGTGACGAAGCGCGGTGCCATGAAGCCGTTCATGCTTTCGGCGACGCATTGCAGTTTGAACAAGCGGCCGCGTGCACCCTGGCAGCGGTCGAAATGATCACCGAGCTGGGTGATTTCCATCGGCGACGTGTCCGGCGCGTCGGCAAAGGAAGCGGTGCTCCACAGCGGGGTGGAAATGGTTTGGGTGTTCATCATCGGCTCCGTCCGATCGACCCCGAACCCAAAGGATAGACCGGAAAATTGATGGGCAAAGCTTGAACGCAGGCGGTCGGTGTGTCTTGGGCCGAGTCGCCGCAACGTCCTTTAACGATCGTAGGCAACCCGGGCCCCGGCGTCTGTCGGACGGGGTGCCCCGCTTTGTAGGAAACGTCCTAGGTCGCGCGTCACGCCAGCCGCCCGGCGGCGCTGTGTGTGCTACCGAACAGACCAGGCCCTGGCACAGCGCGGACCATTGGCGCCAATGCCGCCCATTCGCTGTGCGGATGGCGCAATCGGTTCACGGCCGACACCCAAACCGGCGCCGGACATTCCCTGGCTCGATCGGAGAACCGCATGAATCCACGGTTGATTTGCGCCCTGCTGAGCGTCGCGCTGGCGGGCCTGGCCGGCTGCGACAAGACCCGCAAAGACCCCGTCGCCCCCAAGGTACAGCCGGGAAGCTCGGTGACGCCGAGCACCTCGTCCGCGCCCGGGCCGGTGAACAACCCTTCGAGCACCGCACCGGACTCCGGCAAACGCGCCAGCGCGATTTGACGGGGCGGCCGGAGGGTGCGCCGGAGACGCGTCGCCCGACACCAGACTGGCCGGCCTGGACGCCAAAATTTCAGGGCAGCGCAGGCCGACGAAGGCCGACCCGTGCCGTGCTGCTGGCGATAGCGCGCGCGTGGCAAGTCGTTGACGAAGCCGGCGAAGAAGGTGAAGAATCCGCCCGGTCGCTCGCGCCGCGCGATCGCAGGAACGGATGAATGCGCGTTGCGTCCTCAGGCGTTGCGCTGGGCTCGGCCCGGCCGGCGGTCGGCGCGAGGCGAACAAGATTCCCGATGCCGGCACAGCCGGTGACAAAGTGGAGACGAAACCGATGGTATGGAGCCTCAACCTCCCGATCAGCGACATTGGCAAAGGTCTATGGGCCGGGTGGCGTACACACCGCCCGGCCATTCGATATCTGGTCTTGTATTTTTCAGCCTACGTCCTGGCCGGTGGGTTCGGCCAGGGGCTGATGCTCATTCCCGGAGTTGCGATCTCATACTGGCCTCCGGCCGGCATCTTCGTCGCCACGCTGTTGCTGACGCCATGGCGCAGTTGGCCCTGGTGGGTGTTGACCGGCGGTCTGGCCGAGATGACCTGCAATGCGCTGTGGTTCCACAACCCGGTGCCCTTTGCGTTGGTGTATTACGCGGCCAACGTGCTGGAGGCGCTGACCGCCGCGTGGCTGCTGCACCGGTTTGCCGCGAAGCCGTTCAACTTCAAGTCGCTTGATGAGGTTGTCGCATTCATCGTCCTGGCGGCCGGGCTTGCGCCGATGGTGGGCGCCACCGTGATCGCGTCGACGGATGCCATCCTCGGAAAACATCCGTTCACGACGGCCTGGCCCCTGGTCTGGTTGGGCGACGCGACCGGTTTGCTGGTCACTGCGCCGTTGACGATGGTCGCGGTGCTGGCCTGGCGCGCGCGGACGATGGTTTCGCCCGGGCGCATCGTTGAAGTCGCAGCGCTCGTGCTCACGCTGCTGGGCGTGGGCGTGTTGTCGTTGCGGGGTGTCCTGCCAACGGTCTACCTGACGTTGCCACCGTTGCTGTGGGCCGCCGCGCGGTTTCAGTTGGCCGGCGCCGCCACCGCGCTGGGCCTGATTGCGCTGACGACCGCGATGTTCACCGTGACCGGTCAGGGCGAGTTCGCGGGCGATCCGGAGCTGCTGCATCAGAAGATCGTGATGCTGCAGGTTTTCCTCGGGGTCTCGGCGGTGTCCGCGCTCATCGTCGCTGCGCTTTCCCTGCAACGCCAAAACGCGCTGCAAGCGTTGGAAGCGGTCAACGCCGAGCTGGAGGCGCGGGTCACGGAGCGCACGGCGACCTTGCGTGAAAGCGAAGAGCGCTTGCGCCTGCTCGGCGACAACCTGCCCGACAGCGCGCTCTATCAGTACCGCTGCGGCCTCGACGGCGAGGGGCGGTATCTGTACGTCAGCGCAGGCATCGAAAGGCTCAGCGGCGTGCCGCAGTCCGAGGTGTTGCGCGACGCCGGCACGCTGCACCAGCGGTTCCGGTCGGAAGACGTCCAGCGGCTGCAAGAAGCGAAGGCGCGCAGCCTCAAAGACCTCTGCGACATCGACGAGGAAGTCGCGATGCATCGACCCGACGGGGAACCGCGGTGGATGCGGCGGCATTCGAGGCCGCGGCGGCTGCCCGACGGCCAAACGATCTGGGAAGGCGTTCAAATCGACATCACCGAGCGCAAGCGGGCCGACGAGGCGCTGCTGGAAAGCCGGCACCGGTTGCGCGAGGCTCTAGACGCGGCCGAGTTGGGGACCTGGAACTTCGATTCGAGGACCGGCCGGGTCACCTCGGACGAGCGCTTCCTCAGGATTTTCGGCAACACGGTCGAAGGGCTGACCGCGGAACAGGCGTTGGCACACATCCACGTTGGCGATCGGGATCGCGTTGCCCAAGCGGTGGCGGCGGCGACGCGGCCCGACGGGCCGGTTCCGTACGACGTCGAGTACCGCGTGGTGCATGCGGACGGGACGATCCACTGGGTGGCGGCCAAGGGACTTGCGGGCTTTTCCGACGAAGCGGGTGGACGACGGCTGGAGCGCTTTTCCGGAACGGTCGCCGACATCACGGCGCGCCAGCAAAGCGAGGAGGCTTTGCGTGCCAGCGAGGCGCGCACCCGCCTGGCCACCGAGGCCAGCGGCGTCGGCATCTGGGAGTGGAATGTCCTGACCGACCAGCTCCGCTGGGATGCACAGATGTTCCGGATCTACGCTGTCGCCCCCGCGCCGGGCGGCCTGGTGCAATACAGGACCTGGAGCGAGGCCGTTGCGCCCGAGGATCTGGCCGAGCAAGAGAAGGTCCTGCAAGACACGGTGCGGCGCGGGGGGCACAGCCGCCGCGCATTTCGGATCCATCGCGCCGGCGACGGCGAACCGCGCCACATCGAATCGAATGAAACCACCCGCATGAATTCGCAAGGGCAGACCGAATGGGTGGTGGGGACCAATCTGGACGTCACCGAACGCATGCGGTTCGAGGAGAAATTGCGTCGTCTGGCCGCCGAACTCGCCGATGCCGATCGGCGCAAAGATGCATTCCTGGCCACCCTGGCCCACGAGCTTCGCAACCCGTTGGCGGTGTTTTCGAATTCGCTCGAAGTGATGAAGCGCCTGGGCGGTGACGCCACGCGCGTCGAGAAAGCGCGCTCCATGATGGAGCGGCAGATGCGGCAGATGGTGCGCCTGATCGACGACCTGCTCGACATTGGCCGCATCACCCACGACAAGCTCGAACTGCGCCTGCAGTGGGTCGACGTCGCGGAGCTGTTGCGCCAGGCTGTGGAAGCCGTCAGCCCGGAAGCGGAGCGTAGCGGTCAGCAACTCCACCTGGCGCTGTCGCACGAGCCTCTTTGCCTGGATGCCGACCCGCATCGCCTGGCGCAGGTGCTAGGCAACCTGCTCACCAACGCCGTCAAGTACACCGACCCCGGCGGCCACATCTGGCTGAGTGCGGAACGCGTTGGCCGGCACATCACGGTGCGGGTCAAAGACAGTGGCGTCGGCATCGCGCCCGAGATGCTGGCCAAAGTGTTCGATCGGTTCACGCAACTGCATGGCGCGCGCCAACAGAGCGCCGGTGGACTGGGCATCGGCCTGTCGCTGGTCAAGCGGCTGGTGGAAATGCACGGCGGCACGGTGACGGCCCACAGCCAAGGCGCCGGCCACGGCACCGAGTTCGTGGTGCGCCTGCCGCTGCCGGACCAAAGTTAGGCTGCTGAACCGTCAGCGGTCGGCCTCACGCTCGGGGTGGCGGTGCTTGCCGAGGGCCGCGATGAAACTGGCCACCGAGCGCTCGGCCTTGGCCTCGGCACCGACGACGATGCCCGGGTCCGGTTCGCCGCTCGGCAGGACGGCCTCGATTCCGGCCCGCGGCAGCAGTGCCTTTGAAGCGCCCAGCGCCAGGATGGTCTTGCCGTGCCGGTACTGGTTGGCGATGAAGTCCATGACCTCGACGCAGCCGCCCAGCCACTCGACGCCGGCGGCGCCATCCGGCAACACCAGGCCGTCGAACAGCACCGGGGCGGCGTTCTCAAACGTGGCGGTGGCTTGCACGTCGGCGCCACCCCCGGTCCGGACCGCGCCCAGCCGCTTGGCGATCAGGTGCGCGGTTGCGCCTGCGGCCTGCAGCGCCGCCTGCACCGCCAATGCCGACTTGCCGTCCACGCCGTCGGCCAACAGGATCGCGACGCGGCGCGTTCGGATGCCACCGTCGCCCGGCAAGGCCGTCAGTGACAGCGCCGCGGACCTTGTGACCTCGGGTTTCGCGGGATCGGCCAGGACCTTGGGCATGGCTTTGGGCACGGCCATGCCCAGACCGGCGGCGACCTCGGCGGCCAGCTCGGGCGACACGTTGACCAGTGACGACAACATGCGCTCGCGGATGGCCGGCACCGTGAGCTTGCTCAGCTCGAATCGGAAGCCACCCGCGATGTGCGCCTTCTCAACCGCGGTCTGGCTTTCGAAGAACAGCGTCGCCTGCGTGTAGTGGTCGGCGAACTTCTCCGGCTTGCCGCGCAGCTTGTCGCCTTCAAGCGGCTGTGGATGCGACACGAAGCCGGCAACGCCGGCCTGGAAGGGGCAGCCCCCGCCTAGCGAGTTGGGCTCGTAGGCCACGCGGCCGCGCGGGATGCCCTGGCGGTGCAGGCCGTCGCGCTGGTTGTTGTGCACCTCGGCCAGCGGCGCGTTGATCGGGATCTGGTGGAAATTTGCGCCGCCCAGCCGCGTGATCTGGGTGTCGATGTAGGAGTGGATTCGCCCGGCCAGCAACGGGTCGTTGCTGAAGTCGATGCCGGGCACGACATGGGCGGTGCAGAAGGCCACCTGCTCCGTCTCGGCGAAGAAATTGTCGGGGTTGCGGTTCAGCACCATGCGGCCCACCGGCGTCACCGGCACCAGTTCCTCGGGGAT
>JAYSVE010000992.1:0-5934 GCA_043718725.1 Methylibium sp. | reverse complement strand
CGCGCGCGCCCAGGAGCCTTTCGCGACTGAACAGCCCGGGGTGCTGCGCCAGCTTGCGCAATGCCTTGGGCTTCATGCTGCGCAGGAACATGCGGGTGTAGACCTGCCGATTGAAGCCGCGACCGATGCTGTGCCCGCTGGCGGTCAGATCGATCGGCGACGACACCGCGCAGACCGCGCTGGCCGTGGCGGCGGCGCTGTCGCCGGCTTCTTCGGCCCAGCGCAGCAATGCGTTGCCGCCCAATGAAACGCCCACCGCGACCAGCGGCCCCGCGTGGCGGGTGCGCAAGCGTTGAAGCATCCAGCCGATTTCCTCAAAATCGCCTGAGTGGTAGGCGCGCGCCGCCAGGTTGAGCTGCCCCGAGCAGCCGCGAAAATGCGGCACGCAGAAGCGCCATTGGTGGGTTCGAGCCCAGTGGGCAAAGGCCTGGGCGTAGTGGCTGGCCGAGCTGCCCTCCAACCCATGGAAAAGGACCAGCAGCGGTCCTGTGCCGGTGTTGCTGTCCTGCCAGTCGACGTCGACGAAGTCGGCGTCTGGTGTGGCCCAACGTTCGCGCCGATAAACCGGCGCTGTGCCCTCAAAGCGCCTGGCAAACAGCGCCGGCCACAGGGTCTGGGCTTGGCCCCCGGGCAACCACGCCGGCGCGCGCAAATGTTGCATCGACAGTGGCGCCATCAATGAATGGTGGAGCCCGCCTCGATCAGGTCCTGCATCTCGCGCTGCGAGCCCGGGCTGGCGTGGTGGGCCGCCAGGCGCCAGCCCCTGGCGGTTTGCACGTAGACGTTGGTTGCAATCACCCAGGCCGACTGCGGACCCTCTTGCGTCATCACCCGCACATGCTCCAGCACGCTGTGCACGGCACAGGCGGCTCCGACGACGCGGCGCACCTTTTCCGGCCGTGCATTGACAACGCCATTGCCGAAGATGCTTTCAAACGCAGCGCGAATGGCCACCGCCCCGACCACCCGCGGCCCGCCGGGATGAACACAGAAGATGTCGTCATCGTCGGACCACAGCGCCATCAAGGCTTCGAGGTCACCGGCTTGCAGCGCTTCGTAGAACTGCTGTTCGATGTCGTCGGGCGATGCCGGCGCGGGCGGAGGCGGTTGGGGGCGGGGCATTCGAACTCCTGGGCCGCAAGGTTCAACTGAAGACCACCGTCTTGTGACCGTTGAGCAGCACCCGATGCTCGACATGCCAGCGTACCGCGCGCGCCAGAACCACGCTTTCGACATCACGCCCGACGGCCGTGAAGTCCTCGGGCTTGAGTGAATGGTCCACACGTTCCACGTCTTGTTCGATGATCGGGCCTTCGTCCAGTTCGGCGGTGACGTAGTGCGCCGTGGCGCCGATCAGCTTGACGCCGCGGTCGTGCGCCTGGAAGTAGGGTTTGGCGCCTTTGAAGCTGGGCAGGAAGCTGTGGTGGATGTTGATGGCGCGGCCCTTCAGGAACGCACAAAAATCGGCGCTCAGGATTTGCATGTAGCGCGCCAGCACCACCAGGTCGATGGCCGCGTTCTGCACCAGTTCCTCGACCTGCCGCTCTTGCGCCCGCTTGGCCTGCGGCGACGCGCCGGTGGCCAGCGGCAGGTGGTGAAAGGCCACGCCGTAACTGGCGGCGAGATCCGCGAAGTCCGGGTGGTTGGACACGACGCCGGCGATCTCGACATTGAGCTGGCCGGATTTCCAGCGGAACATCAAATCGTTGAGGCAGTGGCCGAACTTGCTCACCATCAACATCAAGCGTGGCTTGCGCGCCAGGGAGTGAATCTGCGCGTCCATGCCGAATTGCTTGCGCGCGTGGGTGAACAGCGTGTCGAGCGCGCCGGCTTCGCTCAGGTGTTGCGGGGCCTGGAAATGCACGCGCATGAAGAACAGGCCGGTGCTGTCGTCGCTGGCCACGTCGCCGAATTGCTGCGACTCAAGGATGTTGCAGCCGGCCTGGTACAACAACCCGGAAATGGCATGGACGATGCCGGTGGTGTCGCGGCACGACAGGGTCAAAACGAATTCGCTGGGCTTGGACATGTGGGGGTGCCGGAAGGAGCGCTGATTGTACGAAGCGCGCACGGTGGTTTCAGGGTGCCATGGGATGACCTTGGGCCCGATGAAATGAGCGTATCGGTCGCCGCCTCGCACGCCCCGCGCAACCGGGCGGGGGCGGTCGGCGGCCGGCGCTGGCGGGTCAGCGCGTTGCCACCGCCTGTTCCAGCGCAAGCTGCACCCGCCTCGGTTGAACTTCGGTCAGGCAGCGGGTGTGGCCAAACCGGCAGCGTCGATCGAAGCAGGGTGAGCAGTCCAGCGCCAGTTCGTGTTTCAACCAGAGGACCCGGGCGTGCGGGTTCAGTGGCGGCGTGTGCTCGGGGCTGGTCGAGCCGAACACCGCCACCTGCGGCACACCCAACGCGGCGGCCACATGCATCAGACCCGAGTCGTTGCTGACCATGCCGCGGGCCGTGGAGATCAGGGCCATCGCGTCCAGCAGCGAGGTCTTGCCGGCCAGCACGACGCAGGCGCCGGGTGCGGTTGCCGAAATTTGCTCGCACAGGGCCGCCTCCTTGCCCGAGCCCAGCAACAGCACCGGTTGGCCGCCTTTTGCGAACAGACTTTGCGCCAGCGCCGCATAGTGCGCGGCCGGCCAGCACTTGGCTGGCCCGTATTCGGCGCCGGGGGCTAACACCCAATAGGCACCCGCTTGCACGCCGGCCGATTTGGTGGCCGCGAGGACGGCCTCGGCGCCGAGGCGCAGGCGCGGACGCGACTCTGGCGGCGTCGCCGCGCCGGCCAGGGCGCCGTAGAACGCCACCATCGGCGGACGTCCGGCGGGGTTGGCGAGCCGCTGGTTCAACAGCCCGAAGCGCCCTTCGCCGTGGTAGCCCACGCGGCGCGGAATGCGCGCCAGCCACGGAATCAGCGCGGCCTTGATGGAGTTGGGCAGCACATAGGCCACCTCGAAGCGGCCGCGCAGTTGCGCCGCGATCTGCCTGCGGCGTCCCCAGTCGAGCCGGCCGTGCGAGAAAGGGAGTTCAATCACCTCGCCGACCTGGGGCATGGCGCGGTAGACCGGCGCGACCCAGGGCAACGCCGCCACGCTGAGCCGCTCCGCGCGCCGCGCCAGGGTCGCCAGCAGCGGCTCGGTCATGACCGCGTCACCGATCCACTGCGGGGCCACGACCAATGCGCGGGTCATGGCCAGCCTTGAGGCAACTCGGTCAATGTGAGCCGATGACTTCGTCGGCCTTGAGCTTGTAAACCGTGCCGCAGTAAGGGCATTTGCCATCGCCGGTGGTGGCGACGTCGATGAACACCTTGGGGTGGCTGCTCCACAAGGCCATCTTGGGGTTGGGGCAGAACACCGCGCCGTGGCCCTGCATGTCCTTGGCGGTGACTTCGACGATGGCTTGCGCGGGGGTCATGGGGTGGGCGCCTTCAAATTTTGCTGAGCCATTCGGCGTACTTGGCATTGCGCCCGTTGACGATGTCGAAAAACGCGCTCTGGATCTTCTCGGTCAGCGGCCCGCGCGAGCCCGAACCCAGCTCGATGCGGTCGAGTTCGCGGATCGGAGTCACCTCGGCCGCGGTGCCGGTGAAGAAGGCTTCGTCACAGATGTAGACCTCGTCGCGGGTGATGCGCTTTTCGACCACCTTCAGACCCAGGTCGGCGCAGATCGCAAAAACGGTGTTGCGCGTGATGCCGTTGAGCGCGCCGGCCGACAGGTCGGGGGTGTAGACGACGCCATTCTTGATGACGAACAGGTTCTCGCCCGCACCCTCGCTGACGAAGCCGTTGGCGTCGAGCAGCATCGCCTCGTCGTAGCCATCGTCGGTGGCCTCCATGTTGGCCAGGATCGAATTCGTGTAGTTGCTCACCGCCTTGGCCTGCGTCATGGTGATGTTGACGTGGTGGCGCGTGTAACTGGAGATCTTCACGCGGATGCCGCGCTTCATCCCGTCTTCACCCAGGTAGGCGCCCCAGGGCCAGGCCGCGATCATCAGGTGGATGGTGTTGCCTTTGGGGCTGACGCCGAGCTTGTGGTCGCCGATCCAGGTGAGCGGGCGCAGGTAGCAACTCTCCAGCTTGTTCACGCGCACCACCTCGCGCTGCGCGTCCATCACCTGCTCCATGCTGAACGGGATTTTCATGCGCAGGATCTTGGCGCTGATGAACAGCCTTTCGGTGTGCTCGCGCAAGCGGAAGATCGCGGTGCCGTGGACCGTGTTGTAGGCCCGCACGCCTTCAAAGGCGCCGCAGCCGTAATGCAGCGTGTGGGTCAAGACGTGAATCTTCGCGTCGCGCCAGTCGACCAGCGCGCCGTCCATCCAGATCTTGCCGTCGCGGTCAGACATCGACATGGGGGTTCCTTCGTGAAATCAGCATCAAAGATACGGATTT
Organism: Methylibium sp.; assembly: GCA_043718725.1. Classification (GTDB taxonomy): domain Bacteria; phylum Pseudomonadota; class Gammaproteobacteria; order Burkholderiales; family Burkholderiaceae_C; genus LGRD01. The sequence continues at coordinate 1,540 of JAYSVE010000992.1, read as the reverse complement.
TACGAGTGCCTCGCTTCTCCCCCTGGATGGGGGGGACGGGGTGGCGAACTTGCCCGAGATCAGGCCTACTGATTTTTCCTTTCGTGGCAATCCCGTGGTCACCCGAATCTTCGATTTTCCGTGCGATGCCAATTCATCTTGACAAGGGGCCGAACATGAAAACGCGTTCTTCCGAGACCAGACACTCCCGGCGCCTGATTGCCGTCGCGGCGGGATTGCTCGCTGGCCTGCTGGGGTCACAAGGCGCTGTCGCCGCGGTCGGCGATACCTTGACCTACCAATTCAACGCCGAGTCCACCGGCGGCGCCGTGCCGACCGTCAACCAGGCCTCCTTGTTGCTGACCGAAACCGCCAGCGGGGTTGAATTCACCTTGTCGCCCAACTGGGGCACGACGACAGGCAACCGGGTCGACCAGTTGCAATTCGCCTTCTCAGGCGAAGCGGTGACGTTTGTCGACGGCCTGGGTCCGGATGCGGGATTCTCGACCGGCTTTGGCGCCATCGACTCGGGCTATTCGACCACCAACCTGGCGATCCTGGGGTGGCCCTCCGCCGCCGGCAGTCCGAACCTGTTCAATTCGGCCGACCCGTCCAGTTCGTGGTCGCTGAACGGGGCCACGATCACGCTCGCCGATTTCATGGTGCTCGCCACGGCCACGAGCACCAAGCCCACGCCAGGTTTTGGCGTGATCTCCATGCCTGGCGCGGCACCGTCGAACTGGGTCGCGTTGGGTGAAAACATCACCGCCCCCGTGCCCGAACCCGAAACCTATGCGCTGATGCTGGTCGGCCTGGGCGCGATGGGTTGGGTTGCCCGTCGTCGCCGGCAACCCGGTTGAATCGCAACGCGCGTTGATGAAAAGGCCCGCTTCGGCGGGCCTTTTCAATGGCTGCGATTGGCGCGCCGACGGTTTGACAAGGGTCAAGTCGGGCGGATCAATTGCCAGCTCCGGCAACGCCCGTTTTCAAGCGTCACCACCAGCGCCAGGCCGCCTGAATCGGTCCAGCGGTAGGTATCAACCACGTCGTCCATCGGCTTGCCCAGGCTTCTTGTCAACCCGACGATCTGGATCATGGGCATGCCGATCTTGAGTTTGGCATTGAGCATCACGACGCTGGCGACGTGACCGACCGGCGTCTCGCTGGCGTTCTTCATCACCCGCAGTGCGCGGTTGAACTGCAGGATCAGCCAGAAGGCGATCACCGTCAACGCCAGCACCACGCCGGGCACGCCCTGGCTGAACCACCCCGCCATCAAGGCGAACAGTGCCAGCGTCCATCCCAGAACCGGATTCATCGCGCGATGTTAGGGCCCGCCACGCGCCGGCAGGTTGTGCCGGTGGCCGCGGCTCGATCGGGTGCGTACCGCTCTCACCGAGCCGGTGAGGTGGCCGTGCGGAAGATGGTCAATATCCATGCGGTGTTTCCAGCGGTGGAGAGAGGTCAACTGCCGTTTCCAGCAACTGTCTTTTCCGTCAAGCGATTTTTGCCGTCAAGTGAAGAGAATCATTCCAAGGCTCGTTGCTTTTGACCATGGCGT
>JAYSVE010000991.1:0-2562 GCA_043718725.1 Methylibium sp. | reverse complement strand
TTGGCGCTTGGGTGTCGCTGCCGGTCGGCTTGGGTAGAACTTTGGGCGACTGATCAAGAAGCGTGCGTGCGCAGCCAATCTCGAAGCGCATTGTTGAGGCGCGTTTGCCACCCGGCACCCGTGCGCCTGAAAGACTGAACGATGTCCGCGTCGAGGCGAATGTTCACGTGCTCCTTCGGCTCGGCCAGCGGTGGCCTGCCACGCTTGGGCATGAGCATCTCGGCCGCAGCATCCAGACCGACAAGATCCTTCAGAACGTCCTTGGCTGGGCGTGCTTGCTTGAACCAGGCGGCATCGGCCTCCGGCGCGTCGTCATCCAGTCGTTCAGCCTTGGGTCTGCGCGTTGCCATATCGAGTCCTTTCGCGTTTGTTCGCACGGCGCAGGCTGATCACGTGCACAGCGCCGTCGCGCGGCGTGAAGACCAGCATGTGCAGGTCGTCACCAATGAATCCCATGACCTGATAGCGACGCTCGGCGTATACCTTGCGGGCGTCCTCGGCAATCAAAGCGCTGCTCCAGTCCATCTTCTCAGCCAGGCTCAACGGTATGCCCCGCTCGGCCACGTTGCGCTCGTTCTTGGCTGGGTCCCAGGTGAAGCGCATGTGTTTATTGTACCCACAGTAAATACGTGGCCGCAAGGCGCCTGATGAGGGTCCTTGGCGGCTGGTTCCGGTTCAGGGCCCACGGCTTTGCTGGTAGACGTTGCTGTTTCGAGGCCGAGGACTGATTGCAAATGGACGCGTGATAGGCTTTGCTGGGGCAGCAACTGCTCCACACAAAATCTTCATCATGGCCAAGCGCAGAAACCTTGAAGGCACAAAGTTCCTCCGATACTTCGGCCCGCTGTTGGATGCGCTGCGGAAACTTGGGGGCTCAGGTACCCCCGATGAGGTTGCCGAGCAGATCGCCACAGATTTGGCAATGTCGGATGACGTTCAAAATGAACTCCTTCCTTCTGGGGGGCTCCGCTACCGGACCAATATCGCGTGGGCTCGTTTCTACCTTGTACGGGAGGGTCTTCTTGACTCGTCAAAACGTGGTGTTTGGAGCCTTACGGAACGGGGTCGAAGCACACATCTGACCCTTGAGCAAGCCGGCGACATCTTCTCTCGTTGGGTCAAGATTTTCGACGCACGGCGGCGCGCCAAATCCTCCGCCGACGAGCCCCTGGCTGAGCAAGTCGCCGAAGGCGGCGGCACGCCCTCGAACGACTACCGCGCAGCAACGCTCGACATACTCCTTGCGTTGCCGCCGGCTGGCTTTGAACGTCTATCTCAGCGCCTTCTCCGGGAGAGTGGCTTCACCCACGTTGTAGTCACGGGCCAAAGCGGCGATGGTGGTATCGATGGGTACGGAACGCTTCAGATCAACCCTCTTGTTTCATTCAAGGTCCTGTTTCAATGCAAGCGCTACTCGAAATCCGTTTCGCCCTCGCACGTCCGTGACTTCCGTGGTGCGATGTCAGGCCGTGCCGACAAGGGCATCATCCTGACGACTGGAACCTTCACCGCGGAAGCGCGGCGCGAAGCAACCAGAGATGGCGCCCCTCCAATTGAACTGATCGACGGAGAGAAGCTGCTGGACATGCTGGAAAGCCTGGAGCTTGGGCTGCGGCCGGTCACATCGTTTGAAGTCAACCACGCGTTCTTTGCTGAGTTTCAAGAGGCATGATGGCTTCGCTGCGGCCAGGTCGGTGGCTCGCCATGCCGGGCGAATGCCCTTCGCCGACGCCCTCGGGCCGCGCACCCGGTCAGGCGTAGCGCAACTCGCCGGCCTTGCCGCCGAACACCCGGTAGGCGAACACCGTGTAGCCGGCAATGGCCGGCACCGAGATCGCGGTGCCGATCAAGATGACCTTCAGCGCCGCCGGGCTGCTGGCGGCCTGCCAGACCGTGAGCCGGTCCATCACCACGTAAGGGTAGAGGCTGTAGGCCAGGCCGAAGAAGCCCAGCACGAACACCGCGACGATCAACATGAAGGCGATCGCAGCATGGCGCGCGCGGCGAGGAGTGAAGCCACCGTCATCAACGGAATCGGCAGCAGCGCAAACAGCTCCGGCAGGCTGAACCAGCGCTCGCGCACCGACGCGCTGACCCAGGGCGTGGCCAGCGAGATCAAGCCCATGCCCACCACCATCGGCCACCACGCCAGCCGGGCCCAGCGCACGGCGCGCTGTTGCAGTTCGCCTTCGGTCTTCATGATCAGCCAGCAGGCGCCCAGCAACAGGTAAGCCGCCGGCAACGCGAGGGCGATGGCCGCGGCAAACACGTCGTAGTGCCAGCTCGGCTTGAGCCCGGTGATGTAGTGGCCGAGCATCCAGCCCTGCGACGCCGCCGCCAGGCCCGAGCCGGCGATGAAGGCGTTGTTCCACATCTTCTTGTGCACGTCACGCGCCTTGACGCGGAAGTCGAACGCCACGCCGCGCAGGATCAGCCCGATCAGCATCAGCATCAGCGTCACCGGCATGTACAGGGCGGTCAGCACCATGCCGTGCGCCTTGGGGAAGGCGATCAGCAAAATCCCCACGCCCAGCACCAGCCAGGTCTCGTTGGCGTCCCAGA
>JAYSVE010000100.1:0-5311 GCA_043718725.1 Methylibium sp. | reverse complement strand
CTGCGCGACCCGTTCCGCGATTCGCACTTCACGAACCCGGGTTACCTGGCACTGTGGCCTGACGCCAAGGACTATCTGGCCGCGCTCGGCCAGGGTGCGAAGACGGGTTTGCTCGACCTCTCACTGATCCAGACCGACAAGTACGAGGAAGCACTGCGCCAGGGCATCGGCAAGCTGTGGGCCGGCGACGATCCGCAGAAGATTCTTGACAAGGTCGCGGCCGACTGGGATGCGGTGACGCAGCAGGTCGGTGTGGACAAGCAGAAAGCGGTGTACGAAGCCTGGGCCGCGAAGTCCGGCGCCTACCCAAAATAGGACCGCGGGAACTCGACAGTTCCGAGGCCCGGAAGCGTTCGCGGAACATCGGGGCGGTGCTGGCGGGGCCAGTGAAGGCGGGCGGTTGCCCGCCTTTGCTTTCGGGCTATTGCGCAACACAATCCAGGAGATAAATCGGTGCATGCCGAGGCCGCTGCTGCTCGAACCCGAGCGCCCGACCGCCACTTCAAGCACGCGTTGATCGGGCCGTCGATCTTCGTGTTGCTGCTGATCGGCGTTTTCCCGCTCGTTTACCTGTTGGTGGTGAGCTTCCAGGGCATCACCATGACCGTCAACGACGCGAGCTTCCACGGGCTGCGCAACTTCGCGCAGATGTTCCAGGACACGCGCCTGTGGGAGTCGCTGCTGCACACGTTGACCTTCACCGCCATCGCGTTGCCGTTGGAACTGCTGCTGGGGCTGTTGATGGCGCAGTTGTTCATCGACCACCTGCCCGGGCGGCAGATTTTCGTGGCGCTGCTGGTGCTGCCGGTGGTGGTGTCGCCCATCGTCTCCGGCGCCACCTGGTCGTTGTTGTTCGACAACCGCTTCGGGCCCATCAACCAGGTCATCAGTTGGTTCGCCGGCCAGGAAATCACGCTGCTGTGGACGATCAGCCCGCAACTGGTTTATCCGGCGATCCTCGCCGCCGAAGTGTGGCAATGGACGCCGTTCATGTTCTTGCTGTTGCTCGCGGCGCTGTCCGCCGTCGACAAATCGCAGCTCGAGGCCGCGGCGATGGACGGTGCTGGCTACTGGCGCACTTTCTGGCGCATCGTGCTGCCGGCGATCTGGCCGGTGATGGCGGTGGCCATCCTGATTCGTGGCCTGGACCTGTTCCGTCTTTTCGACGTCGTTTGGGCGCTCACCAAGGGCGGGCCCGGCACCATGACGGAAACGCTGTCGATCTTCACCTACGTCAAAGGCTTCCAGCAGTTCGAGACCAGCTACACCGCCGCGGTGGCGCTGCTCATCATCGTGCTGTTGTCGGTCGTCGTCACACTGGCCTTGCGCCGCGTGGAGTTGTCGCGATGAAGCTGCGCCAGCGTCGGCGTTTCAGGCTGGCATGGCGCTACGCGGGAGCCATCGCGCTGACGATCTTTTTTCTGTTTCCGATCTACTGGCTGTTCATGATCTCGTTCAAGACGGCCGACGAAATTTATGCCTATCCGCCAGTGTGGTGGCCGGCCAGCCTGCAGTTCAACAACTACCTGGTCTTGTTCAAGGACGGCGACGCCAAGTCGGTGTGGAACAGCCTGGTCGTCGCGAGCCTGAGCACGCTGGCGGCGATGTTCCTGGGAACACTGTGCGCCTACAGCCTGGCGCGATTCAGGACCGGCGGCGAACCGCTGGCGAACTGGATCATCTCGCAGCGCATGGTGCCGCCGGTCGCGGTGGTGTTTCCGATTTTCCTGCTCTATGTGTGGCTTCATTGGGTCGACACCTACCTCGGGTTGATCCTTCTCTACACCGCGTTCAACCTGCCATACGTCATCTGGATGATGCGCGGCTACATCCTTGACATCCCCATCGCGCTCGAACAGGCCGCGCTGGTCGACGGCTACACGCGCTGGCAGGTGCTGTGGAAAGTCGTGTTCCCGATGTGTCGCGCGGGGCTGTTCGCCACCGCGGTCTTCACGTTCGTGTTCGCCTGGAACGACTTCATCTTCGCGCTGGTCCTGACCCGCACCGAGGTGGTGACGTACACGGTGCAGGTCACGCACTACTTCGGTGGTCAGTCGAACTTCTGGGGAAAGATCTCGGCGATGTCGGTGCTGGGCACCTTGCCGATCTTCATCGTTGTGGGCTTCATGCAGCGGTATCTGGTGCGCGGCATCTCGCTGGGCGCGGTCAAGGGTTAGGGAAAGACCAACGTGGCTGATCTGAAGATTTCCGAGCTGCACAAGTACTACGGCGCGGTCCACGCGGTGCGTGGCGTCGACCTCGAAATCCCGGCCGGCGAGTTCACTGTGCTGGTGGGCCAGTCGGGCTGCGGCAAGAGCACGCTGCTGCGCACGATCGCGGGCCTGGAAGACGTGGACAGCGGGACCATCGCGATTGCCGGCGAGGTGGTCAACGACCTGCCGCCGCGCGAGCGCGACATCGCGATGGTGTTCCAGAACTATGCCCTGTACCCCTACATGACGGTGTACGACAACATCGCGTTCGGCCTGCGCGCGCGCAAGACGCCCAAGGCGCAGATCGAGTCCAAGGTCGCCGCCGCCGCGAAGATGCTGGGCATCGTCCACCTGCTCGCGCGCCACCCGCGCCAGCTCTCGGGCGGCCAGTTGCAACGCGTGGCGATCGGCCGCGCCATCGTGCGCAACGCGCGCCTCTATCTTTTCGACGAGCCGCTGTCCAACCTGGACGCACAGTTGCGCGACGAGATGCGTGGCGAGATCAAGCGGCTGCACCAGGAGCTCGGCAAGACCATGATCTACGTCACCCACGACCAGATCGAGGCCATGACCATGGCCGACCGCATCGTGCTGTTGCGCGACGGCCGCATCGAACAGCAGGGCGCGCCGCTGGACCTGTACGAACGCCCGGCGACCCGGTATGTCGCCGGCTTCCTCGGCTCGCCGGCGATGAACTTCATCCCCGCGCAGCTCGTGGCCGATGCGGCGGGTCTGGCCGTGCGGCTGTCCGACGGCGCATTGCTGGCCTTGCCGCCCGAGCACCACAAGCGCCATGCCGCCCATGCCGACCACGCCATCACCCTGGGCCTGCGCCCCGAGCACATCGGCCGCGCGCGCGACGGCGGGTCTCGCGTCGGCCTGGTGCGCCACACGGCGACCATGGACCTGGTTCAACCTACCGGTTCGCGCACCTATGGGACCTTCATGCTCGGCGGCATCCAGGCGGTCGCCGAGCTGCAGGCGCACGACCTGCCCCGGGTGAACGAGCGCGTCGAGCTGGCGATCGACATGAACCGGGCGGTGCTGATCGACCCGCCGACCGGTGCCGTGCTTTGAGTGACTGGCCCACGGCCGAGCCAGTGGCCTGGCCAACGCAGGAGAACCCTCGATGAAGAAGACCTCGCGCGCGATCAAGCTCTGTGGCACCGAGCAGCCCGACACCGTTGGGCGCATCCTGAGGGCCGGGCCGTTGCAGGTCGAATTCGACAACGGCCAGTTGCGCTACCTGCGGGTCAACGGCGTCGAAGTGCTGCGCGCCGTCGGCTTCCTGGTGCGCGACGAGAACTGGGGCACCTACACGCCGAAGATCAGCGACCTGGCGATCGCTGAAACGAGCAGCAGCTTCTCGGTGGCGTTTCACGCGGTGTGCAGCCGGCCCGGCCAGGAAATCGCCTACGACGCCAGGATCGAAGGCAGCGCCGACGGCAAGCTCAAGTTCACCTGCAAGGCGGTGCCGACGACCGAGTTCCTCACCGCGCGCACCGGCTTCGTGGTGCTGCACCCGCTCCAGGGCGTGGCGGGCTGCCCCGTCACCGTGGAGCATGTCGACGGCCGCGTCGTGAATTCGACGTTCCCGGCAGGGGTCGATCCGGTCCAGCCCTTTCTCGCCATCCGCGCGCTGACGCACGACGTGAGCCCCGGCTGCCAGGCCACGGTGCGCATGGAAGGCGACAGCTTCGAGATGGAAGACCACCGCAATTGGACCGACGCCTCGTTCAAGACCTATGTGCGGCCACTCGCGCTGCCCTGGCCCTACACACTGCAGCGCGGTGAGGTGGTCGAGCAGGCAATCACCGTCACCATGAATGGCGTTGCAAAAAGCGGCACCCGGGCCACCGCGAGCAAAGGCATTGAAGTCAAGCTCGGCGCCGTTACGAACGACACGCTGGCGCCGCTGGGGCTGGGCGTCCCTGCCGATGAAGCCGAGCATGCCTTGCGGCAGGTCGACCTTGTCAAGCTCGCCGGCCCACGCATCCTGCAATGCCACTTCGACCCGCGGCGCGGGCACGGCCTCGTCGAGTTGAACGGCTATCGCAGGCTCGCCGAGCAGACCGGCGCACAGGCCGTGCTCGAAATCGTGGTGGAAAGCGTCGACCAGCATGCGCAAGAGTTGGATCGGGTTGCCGCAATGGTCGCGCAGGCGGGGCTGGTGCTGGCGGGCATTGCCGTTTGCCCTGTGGGCGACCTGAAGTCGGTGTTGCCCGGCGGTGCGCGCCCGTCGGCACCACCGCTGGAAGACCTCTACGCGGCGGCCCGCCAGGCCTTCCCGGGCATCGACATCGGCGGCGGCATGTTCTCGTTCTTCACCGAACTCAACCGCAAGCGCCCGCCCGTGCACGGGCTGGACTTCGTGATGAACACCACCTGCGCCATCGTGCATGCGGCCGACGATCGCTCGGTCATGGAAACGCTGGAAGCGTTGCCGTTCCAGGTCAGCACCGCCCGCAGCTTCCTTGGCGGATGCGCGCACCGTGTCGGCCCGAGCGCCATCGGCTGCCGCGACAACCCGCATGGCGCCACCTTCAGCGCCAACCCCGCCAACGAGCGCGTCTGCCTGGCCAGGATGGACCCGCGCATGCGCGGGCTGTTCGGCGCGGCCTGGACGCTGGGCTACATCGCCACCCTGGCGCGCACCGGCATCCAGGCGCTGACCCTCGGTGCCCCGACCGGCCCGCTGGGTATCGTCTACCGCCGCACCGACGACCCGCAGCCGCACTACGACGCGCTCGACCGGCCGGCGGTGTACCCGGTGTTCCACGTCGTCTGCGGGGTCGCGCGTGGCGCCGGCGCAAGGCTGGTCGACGCGGTCAGCTCCGACAGTCAGAAGCTGCAATGCCTGGCCTACCGAGGCCAGGGCGGCACGACGCTGTGGCTGGCCAACCTCACGGCCGAAGTTCAGAATGTCCAGGTCACCGGCGCGGAAAGCACGAAAGTCCCGAACGGCGCGATGATCGGCGCGCTGCTCGACGAGAACAGTTTCGACATGGCCACGGCCGACCCGCGGGGCTTCCAGAACGGCTGGAAGGCCATGGGCCGCAGCTTGACGCTCAAACCCTATGCGGTGGCGATACTGGCGA
>JAYSVE010000990.1:0-5938 GCA_043718725.1 Methylibium sp. | reverse complement strand
CTACAAAAATGGGGCAATGGGTTATCTGGCTCCCGGTGCCGCCAAAAACCGCGCGATCAACGCTGACAGGCGGCGCATCACCAGGTAGCCCGACGCCGCGTCCGATTCGAGCACCTTGAGCGCTGCCTTGCCGTTGATGCGCAGCAGGGTGGATTTTTCAAGCACGCGCGCCGTCGCAATGCGCGTGGGGTGGTCATCGAGCAACGCGGCCCAACCGAACACTTCGCCCTTGCGCAGCATGAAGCCCGCCGGGCTGGTGCGCGCGTCGCGGCCAATCTGAAATTCAACCCGGCCGGCGTCGAGCACAAAAAAATCTTCGGCCGGATCGCCGGGTTTGTAGAGCGTGCTGCCCTCGGCAAATTCTTCTGGCTTGGCAAGCGCCGTGAGCGCTGCAAGCGTGGGCTCTGCAATCCCTGAAAACAATTCACCGACATTGAGCGCGCCCTGGGAGCCGGCGTAGATGGTCTCGCCTTCGATAAAGACATCGAAGCGCTCCAGCGGCGCTTCGGCCAGGCCCAGGGCGTTGCCGGTGGTGATGTCCCATTGCCACAGGTGCTGGTGGCAGGTGAGCGTGGCGCCGTCGAAGATGCCTTCGTCCAGGCACACATCCTGATGCGGGCACAGACCCTGGTAGCCGTAGAAGGCGTCGCCGCTGTTGGCGATCAGGACCTTCACGCCCAGCGCGGTGTCGTAGCTCTTCATGCCGTTGGCCGGAATGTCGCTGGCCTTGCAGATGTGGATGCGCTTCATGGTGTTCAACTGAACTTGTCGTAGCGGATGTTGGCGGTCGACACGCGCGACATCAGCAACATGCGCACGCTGGCATCCACTGCCGGCGGTGGCCCGGCCAGATAGGCGCGCACACCCTCGTAGCGGCCCTGCATGCGCCGCTCGGCCACCAGGTGGACGAAGCCCGTGTCGAATTCGAGCCCGGGATGTGCGCCCTGCTCCGACGCCGAGGCTTCGCTGTCGGACAGCGCCACCGTGATGCGCAGCCTGTCACCGCATTGCTCGCGCAGGCGCGCCAGCACGTCCAGGTAGAAGGCGTCCTTCATCGTGCGCACGCCGAAGAACACGTCGCCGCTGTGCTCGGCGAAATAGTTCTCGGCGGCGGCCCGCGCCAGGATGGACATCATGCCGGCGATGCCGCTGCCGCCGGCGATACACAGGATGTTCTTGTCGATGGCCGGGTAGAAAGTGGCACTGCCGAGCGGCCCGAACACTTCGACCTCGAAGCCGTCGCGCGGCTGCGCGAACAACCAGTCGGACAACTGGCCGCCCGGCTTCTTCTTGACGACGAATTGCAGCGCGCGGGCGCCGCGCTCATGGTTGACCATCGACCAGCCGCGGTAGCCGGAAATGCCGGCGACCCGGACCAGCACGAACTGGCCGGCATCGAAGTCCATCGGCGCGTCGAGGTCGACGTGCAGGTCCATCACGTCGTCGGTCAGCAGGCGGGTGGCGCGGATGCGGCCCTTTGCCGCGGCCGGCACGCACACCGCGGGATCGAAATCCTCGACGAAGCTGGCCACCTCGACCGACACAGCGCCGCGCGCGGCGCATTGGCACATCAGGAACTCGTCCGGATGCTTGAGGAACTTGCGCCCCGGCGCTTGCGGCCAGCCGTCGTCGATCTCGCCCGACAGCAGCCTGGCCTTGCAAGTGCCGCAGGTGCCGCTGCCACATTCGTAGGGCAAGCCGATGGCCTGGCTCAGACCCGCGTGGAGGATCTTCTCGGTCGGCGCGGCATCGAAATGATGCGCGCGGTTTCTGGCGTTGAGCTGGATCTTCATGAGGCGGATCGGTCGATGCGCAGTCAGAACGGAATGTGGTACCCGAAACCCAGCATCCGCGTCTGCAGCCGGACCTCGCGGGACAGCAACCTGGGGCCGGCGTCGGTGAGGCTGATCTGGTCGTGCAGCTTGCCGACCGCAAAGAGCTCGGTCGCGCCGCCGTCGAGCGAGGTCTTGAACACCTGCAATGCGCTGATCACTTGCGCCTGTTGGGCCACCGCGTCTTGCTTGATGGTGTAGACGGTGACGTGGCGGGTCAGCGGCGACTGGTCGCTGTTGTGCTTGGGCAGGTTGGTGAACAGCGCCTGCATACCGGCCTTGTCGTGCTCCAACCAAGTCATGTCTTTGCGGATCTCCGGGCTGTAGGCGGTGATCTTGTAGCGGTAGGCCGGATCGCACAGTTCGAGGTAGGCGCTGAACTGCTTGTCGTCCAGGGTCATGCAGGAGTTGCAGATGAGTTCCGAGATGGCGTGTCGATGGTCCACGGGCGTCCTCTGGTCGGTTCCTGGTGGGGATGAAAGGCTCAAGCGGCCAGCGACCGCTCGGTCGCCGGCAGGGGGTCGTAAGCCTTGCGTCCCATGCGCTTGCTCCACTCGGCGTAGAAGTGGCGCATACCGCCCTCGTCGTGGATGGTCATGTTCTCTTCACGGCCGTGCAGCACCCACTTGCTGTCGGTGCGTTCGCGCATCGCCAGGCCCTGGCCATGCACGCCGAGCAGGTCTTCGTGCAGGTTGCGGCCGAACGGCCCCCAGATCTGGTTGTGGTCGCGCACGCGCTCGGCGCGCTGCTCCGGCGTGTCGCTCTTCAGGCCCAGGCCGCGGAACTCGATCAGCAGCTTGTTGGGCCCGAGCGGAATGGCGGTGTCCATGCGCAGCACCGAGGTGCGCAAGTTGTAGGTCATGCCCGGGAACACGTCGATCAGCACCCACCCGCCGGGCGCCAGGCCGGGCCAGCCGACGCCGCGCCCCTTGCCGCCGTCGTAGGCGTCGTACTTGATCGACATCGAGCCGACCGAGGCATGGCCGTTCGGATAGCCGGTGTACTTGCGATCGAAGTAGCCGGGCTGGATCATCCCGGTGATTCGGTTGAAGTAGTGCATGTAGTCGTGATAGAACTCGCTGTTCGTGTCGTGCCACAGCTTGTAGTTGGTGTTGACGACGGCCTTGTGGTAGTGGAAGACCTCGAGCGGCATGCTCAGGTTTTCTTCCAGCATGCCCATCGCCTCACCGATGTACTCGGTGAGCGAGCCGCTGTCATCGTCGACGTTGACCCACACGAAGCCGCCAAAGCCGATCGAGGTCTTGACTTCGCGCAGGCCGGCGTTCTCGCATCCGAAGCGCTCCTGGTAGCCCTGCTTGGCGCGCGAGATGTCGACGCAGTCGCCCTTGGCGTTGAACGACCACGCATGGAAGATGCAGGTGATGCGCTTGGCGTTGCCGACCGGCTCGTACAGCAGCGTGTTGCCGCGGTGCGGGCAAATGTTGTAGAAGCTGCGCACCGTCATGTCCTCACCGCGGATCACGATCAGCGGCATGCCGCTGGGGTGGTTGAAGGTGCGGTAGTCGAAGGCGCCTTGCAACTCGGACTCGTGGCAGGCAATGATCCAGCACTTGCCAAAGACCTTCTGCTGCTCTTCGCGAAAGATCTGCTCGTTGGTGTAGATCTCGGTGCTGACGAAGTGCGTGTCGGGGAACTGGGGGCGCTCTTTCCACTCGGTTGAATTGCGCGACATGGGACTCTTTCCGTGGTTTGCGTTGGGCCGCCGGGTGCATGGAACCCGGGCCGAGGTTGAGGTGTTGCTCAGCTTCTCTATTGCACACTCCATGCCCGCTTCGATGGAAGCCGTCTACCGCGCGCTCGCGGACCTCCAGGCGGCTTTTCCAAGGGTTAATCTCGATCGATTCGCATCGCTCGTGTTTCGATGTGAAACCTGGCGCCGTTTCCTATTGAAACCTCGGTGGCGATTCCCTCGGCGAGCGTCCCTCTCGGCACGGCCGGCAACGGCGGCCAGATCCCGTGGCGTCAACTTGATCGCGGCTCACGTGGCATCAAGCTTGCTGGTCAAGCTGCGGCGGCAAGCGGCGGCAGGGCCGTGCGCCGCATGTCGCAACGGTTCGAGATCGATCTGCCGCACGCTCAGCGGTCCCGCTAGACAACGATGGCAAACCCCGAACTCTGGCTCCACAAACTTCTGCCGATGCTGCGCTGGTGGCCCCTGGTCAACCGGGGCAGCGTGCGGGCGGATCTGCTCGCCGGCCTGACCGGCACCATCATCCTGGTGCCGCAGGCGGTGGCCTACGCCAGCATTGCCGGCCTGCCCCCGGAGTACGGTCTTTACACCGCGATCGTTCCGGTGATCTTGTCGTCCTTGTTCGGCTCTTCGTGGCATCTGTTCTCCGGTCCGACGGCCGCGCTATCGATCGTCGTCTTCGCGACCGTCAGCCCACTCGCCGCACCCGGCAGCAGCACCTACATCCAGTTCGTCCTCACCCTGACCCTCATGACGGGCGTGATGATGTTGATCATGGGCCTGGCCCGCCTGGGCTTCCTGATCAACTTCATCTCGCACAGCGTCGTGATCGGCTTCACCACCGGCGCGGCCGTGCTGATCGCAACCAGTCAGTTGAAGAATTTCTTCGGTGTGTCGGCGGCAGCCAGCGCGTCCTTCGTGGAGTCGCTGTCTCGTTTCGCCCATGAGTTGCCGAACACCAACCTGTTCGTGCTCAGTGTGGGTGTCGTCACGTTGGCGGCGGGCATCGGGACACGCCGGTATTTGCCGAAGGCCCCGCACATGATCAGCGCCATGGTCGCGGGCAGTGTCTACGCGGCCGTGCTGCAGGCCGCATTCGGCAGCGGCACGAGCATTCCCACGGTATCGGCGATTCCGCGCAGCCTGCCGCCCCTGGCGATGCCCGAACTGTCGTTGCAGACGCTGCGCGACTTCGGAGCGATCGCCCTGGCGCTGACCATGTTGGCCCTGACCGAGGCGATGGCGATCGCCCGCGCCATCGCCGTGAAGTCCGGGCAACAGATTGACAGCAACCAGGAGTTCATCGGGCAGGGTCTCGGCAACATCTTCGGCAGCTTGACGTCAGGCTATGTCTCCAGCGGCTCCTTCACCCGCAGCAGCCTGAACTTTGTTGCGGGTGGCAAGACCCCACTGGCACCGGTCTTCGCTGCGCTGTTCCTGCTCCTGACGCTGCTCGCTCTCGCGCCTTTGGTGCGCTTTCTGCCGATTGCATCGATGGCGGCGGTGTTGTTCATGGTGGCGTATTCGCTGATCGACATGCACCACATCCGCAGCATTCTGCGCACCAGCCGCGCCGAAAGCGCCGTCCTGCTGGCGACGCTGCTGGCCACGCTGTTCCTGCACCTCGAGTTCGCGATCTACGTGGGCGTGCTGATCTCGCTGATGGTGTTCCTCGAACGCACCGCCCGGCCGACCCTGCGCGACGCGGTGCCGGCGCCGGGGGTGGGCAGCTACCACTTCATCGCGCAGACGAACGAGCCCGACTGCTGCCAGTTGAAGATGGTGTTCCTCGATGGCGCGATCTACTTCGGCGCGGTCGATCATGTGCAGCGCCACCTGCGCGACATCGACAGGACGAATCCCGGGCACAAGCACCTGCTGGTGCTGGCGCCCGGCATCAACTTCATCGACAGTTCCGGCGCCGAGTTGCTGGCGCAGGAAGCGCGCCGGCGCAAGGCGATGGGCGGCGCGCTGTACTTCCATCGCCTGCCGCCACCCGTGGTCGAGACGCTCGAGCGCGCCGGCCACCTGCAGGAGATCGGACGCGAGAACCTGTTTACGATCGGGCAGGACGTCATCGATGCGATCTACCCGAAGCTCGACTCCGAGGTCTGCCGCAACTGTCCGACGCGCATCTTCAGGCAGTGCCAGGTTGCGCTGCCGAATGGGCAACCGCGCGAACTGCGCGAACTGCGCGAAACACGCACCATCGTCCCCCGACAAGTCTTCCAGGGCAGCCCATGAAACGCAACCAACCGGTCTCCGACTTCCAGTCCGAGGACATCGCCAGCCTGGAGGTCAAGACGACGACCTGCTACATGTGCGCCTGCCGCTGCGGCATCCGCGTGCACCTGCGCAACGGCGAGGTCCGCTACATCGACGGCAACCCCGAGCA
>JAYSVE010000989.1:0-5953 GCA_043718725.1 Methylibium sp. | reverse complement strand
CGAAGGCCCAGATCTTCTTCTTCTCGTCGTCCGAAAGATCATCGATGCGCACATGCTTGAGCAGCACCCCCAGCACGTCGCCAATGCGCCCCAACTGGCGGCCGTAGCTGCCAACCTCTTCGAGGATCTGCGCTTCGAGTTCAGGGTCGGCGCTGCGGCCGAGGTTGATGTTGACCAGCCCGAACTGGCTGCCCACCGAGTTGAGCATCCAGTTCCACGGATTGATCGCCTGGGTCACATCGCCGGACAGCGGCAGTCGTATGTTCGGCATGGTGGGCTTCCGCAAAAAAAGGAGGTGCGGATGTTCGCCGACTCTTGGCTTCGTGCCAAGTAACTGGATGTTTGCCGATTGGACCGGCGACCGGGGTGCGGGGGGTGGGTGTTGGGATGTGGCTGCCTTGTGAAATCAGCGCACGGCCGCTCAGGCCGCGGTAGCCTGCGTCACCACCACACTGCGCAGGTCCAGCGTGTCGAAGCTCAAGTCGATCTCGCCCGGCCATTCGAACCCCTACAAGCGATGGTTCGACAACCTCGACCCGCACGCCGCTGCGAAGGTCACCACGGCAATGTTGAGGCTGGAGTTGGGCAACACCTCGAAGGTCAAATAGTTTGAAGGGATGGGCGGGTACGTCATCGACTGGGGACCGGCTACCGGATTTACCTGGCCAAGGACGGGGAGACATTGATCGTGTTGTTCGGCGGCGGCACCAAGCGCGGCCAGCACCGCGATATCGATCATGCCAAGGCCTTGTTGGCGGAGTACAAGGCACGCAAGAAACTGCTGACCAGAACGACGCGCGGCAGCCAGACTAAAAGGTGAACTCCATGGCCCTGACACGCAACTTCAAACAAGCGGTGGTCGAACGGGTCGAGCGCGATCCCGCGTTCGCCCAGGCTCTGCTCGACGAGGCCGCCACGCTGTTCCTCAACGGCGAGCCAGAGACGGCACGGCTGATCCTGCGCGACCTCATCAACGCAACGATCGGCTTCGAACAACTGGCTGCCCTCACAGCCAACCCGAGCAAGAGCTTGCACCGCATGCTGTCCCCGGCCGGCAACCCGAGCATGGACAACCTGGCGGCCATCTTCCAGGCGCTGCGCGAGTGCTTGAACGTGAACCTCGAGGCGCATTCGGTCGCGGCCTGATGCGGCAGGGCACGATCGGCGCATGCCCGCCCCACGCAAACGCCCTCGACCGCGTTACCACCATCATGTGTACGTGTTCGAGCTGCACGACCGCGTGTGGAACGAGTCGAGCATCCGCGCCGTCAAGCCCGACTACCAACTTGGCAAACCCTTCGTCTGCGTCGGCATGACGGGCTTCCCGGGCGTGTACTACATCCTGGCCGCCAAGCCCGGCCTGCGCGCCTTCCTGGCCTGGACCGTGGCCACGCGCTCCAGCGTGATCATGGTGTTTGCGGTGCTGGTGTCCACCCGACTGGGGCCAGCCGTGCTGCTGCTGTTTGGTGCTGTCGACTTGGCTGGTGCGTTCTGGACCTGGGCTGCGCTCAGGCGCGACGCCGCCTGACGAACACGACGGTGCGGGTCGCGGTTGCTCGCGTCCCCTACGCGGCACAATGCGGGCATGGAGTCCGCCATCGAACCCCGACTGGCCGCGCAGCGCGATGCGATTGCGACGCTGTGCCACGCCCACGGCGTGCTGGTGCTCGAGGTTTTCGGCTCTGCCGCCGACGGGCGCTTCGATGCAGCACGAAGCGACTACGACCTGATCGCGCGCTTTGCGCCTGACGAATCACAGTCACTGGCTCGACGCTTCGTCGCCTTCAGCGAAGCGCTCGAGGCCCTGCTGGGCCGGCCCGTGGACCTGATGACCGACCACCCGATCGACAACCCCTACCTGCGCGCAGCCATCTCGGCCACGCGACGCCTGGTGTATGCCCAGCCGACTGGCGAAGCCCTTGCATGACGCGCTGCGCGATTGCCTGAAGTAGGCTTTCATGGTTCCGGTACCATGCAATCTGCGATGAAGGTCAAGCGTATTTCCGTCAATCTCCGTCATGTCGCCGCCTTTCCGCAGCCAGCTGTGGCATTGGTCACCCAGAGCGGTCGATTGCTCGATTCATTGATGGAGCATCTGGCCACGGCGTACACGGTTCCGTCAAGCGATGTGACCCTGAAATCGGGCTCGCGGCTGGACGATTGGAGCATTCGAATTTCGCTATTCAATGGCCTTGGCAAGATTTCGATAACATGTGACGGGGTCGAAAGTAGCTATTCCCGTCTAGGGAGCGACAAGGACATTTCGGTGGTAACTGACGTTCAGCGCAGGGTCCTGACGGCAATATCCTCGCACTCTCCAGACCAAAGGTATTTGAGCGAGTGCGTTGGTGGCGGCTTGAACTACGCCGTCGTAGATGGCCCAGCCAGCCGGGATGAATATTTTTCGCGTCTCAGTTTCCCTGGGAGAACTTCACTCCACGAAGATGTCGGGTTCAAGGCGCGCATACGCAGTCCGCAGCACGACATCGTCGGTTCATTCGCTGTGGCCCCTACGTGGGCCGACAAAGGGCATCTCTTTGTCTCGTTTGATGTAGACACCTCCAACGCGAGCATTCAGGATTTTGCTGAAAGGGCAAAGGTCGTTCGAGATTTGATAGATCAAGCGCTGACGAGTTTTGATATCGATGCACTAGGTGACTAACTCCATGGAACGGTTGTCCGCTCAAGATCAGTACGCGCGCGATCCATACAGCAGCCTAGGGCCCGCAAGGCCGTTGCTGCCGGGACGAATGGTCGCAACATCTATCGCACCTGCAAGAGGAATGGCCTACCTGGGTTCGGTGCCCGATGCAGAGCACGAATACCGGACGAGGCCCGAATCAACAAGGCGTGCAGGTCGCAGCCTGGTTGGAACTCACGCCGAAGTTCGTGTCGCCCTGAAGCTACAGGCCTATTGGGCCGTGTCCGACGAGCAGTTGCTGTCGATGTGCGGGTTGCCTCACGACGACGACTACTCGCTTGGTCAGAACTTGGTCCGCTACGCCAAGCTGCCCGACGTTAGGACTCGATTGCGCAGCCTGATGGCCATTCGCACGCGCTTGTCGGCTCTTTTTGCCGGGGACCGCGCCGCAGAACGCCTCTGGCTCGTCACTCCTTGGGCCCGCCTGAATGGGAAACGCCCTGTTGATTCCATGGCGTCGCATGACATCGCAGACGTACTCACTGTCGAAGGCCGTGTACGCGAACTCGTAGGGGCGTAGGAATTGTTTGAGAGTCTCGCGCTCATTCATGGCGCCCTTGATGCAATACGTCTGAGCACTTCGAGGGACAAGGTTGCCGCTCTTTTGGAGATGGGCGTCGATCGTGCCGACATTGACGAAGGTATCAAGTACTACGGCGATCTGGACGCGTCTCCGGAGGCTCATTTGCGCTGGATCTTTGACGAAGGGGGCCAGGGCAAAAGCGACCCGACACGCTTCACAGACGGCAGCCTCCCCGTTCTCTACACGGCGCTGGACTTGAGCACTGCGACGGCCGAAATGGCTCATTGGCTGTCGCCGTTGCCCGGGGTGTCGGTGTATTTCCGTTCGTTGACAGTGGCCTTCCTGGGAAAGTACAAGGACCTGAATCAAGCGGAAAGTTTGCCGACCTTTCTGACCGGGCAGCAAGAGGATGGCTGCTATGTTGATTGCCTGGGAGTTTCCCGAGAGGCACTGCGTGAATCGCTCGATGCATTCAAGACGCCCTCTGCTCGATACTTGCAGGGCGTTTGTTTTCCGATCCTTTCCAAGGCCTCGATTCGCGCATTGGTTCCGACTGGATACCTGCGTTTCACCTTTGACTTGGAGTCTGGGGCCTGGAGGAGCAAGGTCGTTTAGTCCGGAGCCCAGGTCCGGATTTCGAGCTTCCACAGGGACCCGATCAGCTTGGAGGATTTGGCGGTCAGATCGTCGATGGCGATGGACCCGCATTGGTTAAACCTCGCCTTCGGGCATCGATCATGTGACATCGATTGGTGCAACTTTTCGAGCTTGTTTGCTCAGGTCGGTAGCTGATTGGTGGCGGTCAACTTCATATCGATGTGAACCGCCTCAAAAGGGCACTCCACCCCACCGCTCTCGGTGCGCTCGACAAGCCCCAGCTCGGCAAGCACCTCCACATCGTCATGAACCCGCCGCACGTCGCGCGCCACCCTGCGCGCCAGCTCCCGCACCGGCATAGCGCCCTGCCCTAGCAGCGAATGAACCAGGCCCCAGCGCCGCTCGGTCAGCTTGCCGAAGAAACTGCCGGCGCTTTCGAAATTGAGCACCTCGCCCTGGTAGCTGCGCGAGGTGGCGCGTTTGCCAGCGGTGCGCAGCGCGCCGTGCCAGTCGGGCGTCATCGTGATCATCAAGGTCCGCTTCGTCATGTCTTGCTCCTGGCCGCATCAACGGCGGCAATGAAATCCTCGATCAGTCGCTCGATCGAGACGAATGTGTAAGGCCGCTCGATGCAATTGACATGGCAGTGGTCGCCCTTGCCGCGCTCGTTGTCGAAGCCGACCACGCGGGCCCCGCCTATCGCAAAGACGGCCCGGTATTTGAATCCATGTTCGCTGGGCGGGACGGGCTCGGGCACGCGCCACACCACCCATTCGATCACGCCGCCCTCGGGGGTCACATCCTTGAAACGGGTGATCAGCTTGGCCTTCATTGTTGACAAGAATGCCATCGCTTGTTGGCGTTGTCAAATCAGACAACAAACTTGGGGGCCAGGTCTTGAGGCCAACCCCCGAACGTCGCCTGTCGAATACGCGACCCTGTACTTGAGTCCATGCTCGCGCTTGGCACAACGGGCGTGAGCGCGCGCTCCGACGTCCCACGCAAAGCCCCGGCTCATCAAGCCCCCGACGCTGCATCCACCCACGCATGCCAAACCCAGTCCCCCAGCCCCTGCCTCGTTGTCCAAAACCGCCACTGGCGTTGACCGGTTTGGGCGCGTAGCATGGACTTGGGCGCGGTTTCGACGGCGTCCACTTTTTGTTCAATCACAACAGATGGAGACGACATGCTGAACCCAACACCCGATCCTGCCGTTGATGAATCGATGCGGCGCCGCACCCTGCTGCGCAACATGGGGGCGGCGGTCGGCGCCGCCGTCCTTGCGCCAAGCCTGGCCCGGGCCCAGTCCGCGGCGGGGGGGCCGGTGGCGCCGCCGAGCACGGTCACCAATCCTCCGCGCGACTTCAGCCCCAACGGCGCGCCGACCACTTATTTCACCGACCCCGATGTGCTGACGGTCGACCCGGCATTCGACGGCCTGCGCCAGCCCAATGCGCCGATCCAGCGGCTGTGGACCGGCGCGCTGTGGGCCGAAGGACCGGCCTGGAATTCGGTCGGGCGCTACCTGGTGTGGAGCGACATCCCCAACAACCGGCAGATGCGCTGGCTCGAGGACGACGGGCATGTGAGCGTGCTGCGCTCACCCTCGAACAACAGCAATGGCAACACGTTCGACTATGCCGGCCGGCAGTTGTCGTGCGAGCACCTGACGCGGCGCGTGGTGCGCTACGAGCTTGATGGCTCGGCGACCATCATCGCGTCGACGTTCAACGGCAAGCGTCTCAATTCGCCCAACGATGTGGTGCAGCACCCCGATGGCAGTTACTGGTTCACCGACCCGCCCTACGGCGCGCAGTTCTACGAGGGCACGGTCGACGCCGCGGGCGGCCCGGCCAACAAGTCCGGTCGGCTGAACTCGCGGCTTGGCCAGCCACCGGACCTGGGCAGCTTCAAGCGCGAACTGCCGACCGCCGTGTACCGCGTCGACAAGAGCGGCACGATGACGCAGGTGGTGGGCGAAGACCAGGCGCCCGATCCGAACGGGCTGTGCTTCTCACCCGACCACAAGAAGTTGTACGTGGTCAGCACGGGCCAGGGCCCGGGCGATACCGGCCCCGGCGGCAAAGGCAACATGTACGTGTTTGACGTCGGCTCGGACAACAAGCTGTCCG
>JAYSVE010000988.1:0-2571 GCA_043718725.1 Methylibium sp. | reverse complement strand
CTGAGGTTTCGTCTGGCGGACACCGGCCTCGTGCCCGAAGATATCCGCGCATCCGGCCTGGGCTACTCCAATCTGCTCTACATGGCCACCGTCGTCGTCGAGCTGGCCAAAGCTAAGGAAGCAGATCTCACGATCTTCCTCGTCGAAGAACCTGAGGCGCATCTGCACACGCAGCTACAGGTGCTCGTGCTGGAATTCCTGCTGAATCAGGCACGTCAATCCGCAGCGCGGGTCATTGAGCCCGGAAACCCGGAAGGCCGTATCCAGATTGTCGTGACCACCCATTCGCCGAACCTGACGGCGTGGGTCTCCCCATTGCACCTGGTTGTCATGCGCTCGAGGCGTCGCGAGGAGAACGGGGTGGCAGTCTCGGAATCGGTCAGCGTCCCCATCGCCGAACTGGGACTCAAGCCGAAGACGCTGGACAAGATCAGCCGCTATCTGGACGTGACCCGCTCTGCGCTGCTGTTCGGCAATAGAGCCATATTGGTGGAGGGGATCGCCGAGGCGTTGCTACTGCCGGTGCTGGCGCAGCGGATTGTTCTCGCCGGCGATGCCGACGGATGGCTCCGGTTCAAGGGCACGGTCATCGTGCCAATCGAGGGCGTTGACTTCCGCCCCTACGTCGAGGTGTTGCTGCGACCTTTTGGCGACGCACGCATCGCTGACCGGCTGATCGTGGTCACCGATGCCGACCCGACTGTGCTGGGAAATCGAAAAGCCGATCTGGAAACCTTGGCCGCAACTCACG
The DNA here is from genome assembly GCA_043718725.1 of Methylibium sp. GTDB lineage: Bacteria > Pseudomonadota > Gammaproteobacteria > Burkholderiales > Burkholderiaceae_C > LGRD01. The sequence goes on along the minus strand of JAYSVE010000988.1, from coordinate 1,820 downwards.
GGGCGCCGCAGGCGCTGACGGTACTGACCAACCAGCACACGCTCGAGCACGAGATCTTCGCAGCGGGCAACGAGGCCTTTCTGAAGAGTGTTTTCCTTCGCCTGCATCGCAACTCACGACGCGATTGGACTGACCGGATCGAGAGCGTACCCGCGCAGGACCGCCCCGGTGCGTTCCTCGCATTGATCGAGGCAAAGAAGACCCGTAAGGGCGATCTGGCGCAGGCCATCGCCTCACGAATCCAAGCTGGCGAGCCATTCGTGGTGCCTGCTTATCTCGCGGATGTAATTCGCGGAGCCGCCCAGGCATGACCGGCATATCCTGCTTGACCCAGGAGCAGGAAGCATTCGCTACTCACGGCGGCGGCGCCTTCGTTGGACCTGCTCGCGACTGGCGCGGCAGCGGCGGCGTTGTTTGAGCAATCTGAAGGGGGTCGACACATGTTGTGCGGTTCTTGCTTGTGTGGGCAGGTGCGGTTCGCGCTGGACGCGCCGCCGCAGTTCATCAACCACTGCCATTGCGGCATGTGCCGCAAGGCCCACGGCGCCGCGTTCGGCAGCTTCGTCCATGCCGACGGCCTGGCCTTCCGGTGGTTGGCCGGCGAGGCGCTGGTAGCGCGCTACGAGTCGTCTCCCGGCACCGACCGGGCCTTCTGCCGCGTCTGCGGATCGAACCTGCCGGTGCTCGAAGAAGAAGGCACGCACGTCATCATTCCCGCCGGCACGCTGGACGACGACCCCGGCGTGAAGCCGATCGTCCATATTCACGTGGCCTCAAAAGCGCCGTGGTACCCGATCGAAGGCGGCCTGCCGCGGTTCGACATGGACGCGCCCGACGAATTCTGGATCGAGGCGCTGCGCGCGCCGTGACCCGGCCGGCCTGGGGCGCTCAATGCAGCGCCGCCTCCAGCGCATCAACGAACATCTTGGCCACGTCGAAGCCGGTCTGCTGCATGATTTCCTGGAAGCCGGTCGGGCTGGTGACGTTGATCTCGGTCATGCTGTCGCCGATCACGTCGATGCCGATCAGCAGCAGGCCGCGCGCCGCGAGGATGGGCCCGATGTGCCCGGCGATCTCGGCGTCGCGCGCGCTCAGGGGCCGCGCCACGCCCTTGCCGCCGACCGCCAGGTTGCCGCGGATCTCGCTGCCCTGCGGGATGCGCGCCAGGCAGTCCGGCACCGCCTTGCCGCCGATCACCAGGATGCGCTTGTCACCCTCCCTGATCTCGGGCAGGTAGCGCTGCACCATCACCGTCTGCGCGCCACCCTGGTTCAGCGTCTCGGTGATGCTGCCCAGGTTCAGCGCGTCGGGGCCGACGCGAAAGATGCCCACGCCGCCCATGCCGTCCAGGGGTTTGAGGATGATGTCGCGGTGCTCGGCATGAAAGCGCTTGATGTCGGCGGCGTCGCGCGTCACCAGGGTCGGGCCGATGAATTGCGGGAACTCCAGGATCGCGAGCTTTTCCGGGTGGTCGCGCAGCGCGGCCGGCTCGTTGAACACGCGCGCGCCTTCGCGTTGGGCTTGTTCGAGCAAATGGGTGGCGTAGAAAAACTCGCTGTCGAACGGCGGGTCCTTGCGCATGATGACGGCGCCGACATCGGCCAGCGCCACCGGCATGGCCAGTTGGGCATTGAACCAGTCGAGCACGTCGTAGCCGCTGCGCCCGGTCAGCGTGAACGCGCGCACCCGGCCGGTGACGCGGCCGCCACGCTGCCACATCAGGTCCCTGGGCTCGCAGGCCATCAGCGCATGCCCCCGGGCGGCGGCCTCGCGCATCATCGCGAAGGTCGAATCCTTGTGGGTCTTGAAGCTTTCCAGCG
>JAYSVE010000987.1:0-2574 GCA_043718725.1 Methylibium sp. | reverse complement strand
CCGGGGAGACGGTGCCGCGCTGGGGGTGGCGCCAGCGCACGAGGGCCTCGACGCTGGTGCAGTCGCCGGTGGCGAAGTCGAGGATCGGCTGGTAGACGACAAACAGGTCGCCGTCGACGAGGGCGCGGCGCAGATCGCTTTCGACGCTGCCCCGGCGTGCCGCACGCGCCTTCATCGGCGGCTCGAATACGACATAGCGCGCGCCGCCGGCCCGCTTGGCCTCGCGCATCGCGATGCCGGCGTCCTGCAGCACGGCGTCGGCATCGTCGCCGGCCTGGGCCCGCAGCACGATGCCGATGCTGGCGCTGGCATGGACTTGCTGGTCGCCGATGCCGTAGGGCTTGTTCAGCGCGTCGATCAGGCGTTGTGCGATGCCATGCACGTCGTCGGCATGGCGCAGCCCCTCCAGCAAGACGACGAACTCGTCACCGCCCAACCGACCGGTCGTCTGGGTCTGGGTCTGGGTCTGGGTCTGGGTCTGGGTCTGGGTCTGGGTCTGGGTCGGGGTCTGCGCCTGAACGTGCGTCTGGACGTGCGACTGGACGTGCGTCTGGACCTGCGCCTGTGCCGCCGTCTGCGGCAGCGTCCGGCCCACCGCATCGCCGCCACGCACGGTGCCGTTCAGGCGGCTGGCCATCAGGCGCAGCAGTTCGTCGCCGACGGCCGCGCCAAGCGTGTCGGTGATGCGGCTGAAGCGGTCGCAGTCGACGAAGAGCACCGCGAATTCGCCGTCCGCGTCGCCACCGGCCTTGTGCAGCGCCTGGGTGATGTGTTCGATGATGACGGCGCGGTTCGGCAGCGCCGTCAGCGCGTCGGTGCGCGACAGGTCGCGCCGTTGCGACGCCATGCGCTGCTGTTCTTGCAACACGGCCTGCGTGACATCGCTGACGCTGGCCATCAGCGACTGATCCTCCAGCTTCAGCAGGCTGATCGCCAGCGTCTGCGGCACCGTGCCGCGCGGCCCGGCGAGCCCCACCGGGATGCGCAACGACTCGCAGATCACGCCGCTGGCCGCGCCGTGGGCGGCCGCCTGCGCCCGCAGCCCCGGCGCCGCGGCGGCGAGCACGTCGAACAGGTTGGCGAGGTTGCCGTCGGCCACCAGCGGCATCAGCAACTGCGCCGACATCGGGTTGATCATCGTGATCTCGCCGTCCGGTGTCGTCTGGAGCAGGCCGATCGGCGCCTGGTAGAGAAACTGCACCAAGGCCTCGTAGGCCGCCGTCGATTCGGATTTCACGGCGTGACGGCCGTCCAGGCCGGTTGGGCGGCTGGCGCCAAGCCGCTGTGCCACGGCTCGGCCCGGTTGCGCCCCGCAGACTTGGCCGCGTAGAGCGCCGCATCAGCCCGCTTGATCAACGCGGCCAGGTCTTCGACGCCGGCCTCCATCGCCGCGACGCCCGCGCTGACGGTGCAGGCGATCGTGCTGCCGTCGACCAGCACCGATTGCGCTGCCAGGGTGCTGCACAACCGGGATGCCACGGTGAGCGCACCCTCGGCGGTGGTGCCCGGCAGCAGCACCAGAAACTCCTCGCCGCCGATCCGGGCCACGATGTCCATCGCGCGGAAGTTGGCCACCATGCCCGCGGCCAGGTGGCGCAGCACGGCGTCGCCGGCGGCATGGCCGTGGCGGTCGTTGACAGCCTTGAAGTGGTCGGCATCGATCATCACCACCGACATCGGGCGCGGCCAGCGCTGCCAGCGCTGCAGTTCAAGTTCGGCCGCGGCGAAGAAGGCGCGGCGGTTCGTCAGGCCGGTGAGGTGGTCGCAGTCGACCGAGCGGCGCAGCGCCTCGTGCGCTTCGCGGCGGTCGGAGACGTCGCGGATGATCAGGCTGTAGCCGCGTTCTTCGGCCTGGGCCTCGCCCGCCGCGTGCAGCGGCGCGATCAGGCAGCTGCCCCAGAAGCGACCACCGTCGCCGCGCTGGCGCCAGCCTTCGTCCAGGCTCCAACCGCTGCGTTCGGCCTCGTGCAGCCGGTCGAGCAGGCGCTCGGGCGACATGCCGTCGGGCGGGTAGAAGATCGAATACGGCCGGCCGACCGCCGCCTCGGTCGGGTAGGCGGTGACGGGTTCGACACCCACGTTCCAGTCCTGCACGCAACCGGCATGGTCCAGTGTCATCAATGCGTAGTCGATGGCGCCGGTGATGAAGGTGTTGATCCGGGCCTGGCTGTGGCGCAGTTCACGCTCGCGCTTGACGACATCGGTGATGTCGCTCAGCACGGCCATCAAGCGCTCGCCGTCGAGCTTGAGCAGGCTCAGCGACATCACCCGGGCGTTGCGCCGGTCGGGCTGGCCGGCGCCGACCTGCAGCCGCAGCGCTTCGACAACCATGCCGTGCGGCGCCTCGAAGGCCTCCGTGCGGTGTCGCAGGTCAGGGGCCACGCCGGCCAAAGCGGTGAACAGGTTCGCCAGGTCGCCGTCGCGCGACAGGGGCATCAGCAATTGCGCGCACAGCGGGTTGACCATCAGGATTTCGCCGTCGTGGCGGGTCTGCATCAGGCCGACCGGCGCCATGTACATGAACTGGAGCAGCGCCTCGTAGTCCTCGGTTTCGGTGGTGGTCATGCGGCCTGC
>JAYSVE010000986.1:0-5976 GCA_043718725.1 Methylibium sp. | reverse complement strand
GTACCGCTCTCACCGAGCCGGTGAGGTGGCCGTGCGGAAGATGGTCAATATCCATGCGGTGTTTCCAGCGGTGGAGAGCGGTCAACTGCCGTTTCCAGGTTCAAAGACCGCGGGCCAGGTCGATCGCCTGCTCAATGCGCTCGACTGCGTGGATCGTCAGGCCCTCAATGGGCTTTCTGGGCGCATTGGCCTTGGGAACCAGGGCCACGCTGAAGCCCAGTTTGGCGGCTTCCTTCAGCCGCTCCTGGCCGCGCGGCGCGGGGCGAACTTCGCCGGCCAGGCCGACCTCGCCGAAGGCAAAGAAGCCGCGCGGCAGCGCTCGGCCGCGCAAGCTGCCCTGAATGGCCAGCATCACCGCCAGGTCGGCGGCGGGCTCGCTGATGCGCACACCGCCGACCGCGTTGACGAACACGTCCTGGTCGAATGCCGCGATACCGGCGTGGCGGTGCAACACCGCGAGCATCATGGCCAGGCGGTCGCGGTCGATGCCCACGCTCAGGCGCCGCGGGCTAGCGCCGCCGGAGTCGACCAGCGCCTGGATCTCCACCAGCAGCGGCCGCGTGCCTTCCAGCGTGACCAGCACGCATGAGCCGGGCACCGGGTCGCCGTGGGTCGACAGGAAGATGGCGCTCGGATTGGCCACGCCCTTGAGGCCGCGTTCGGTCATCGCAAAGACGCCGATCTCGTTGACCGCGCCGAAGCGGTTCTTGATCGCTCGCACCAGCCTGAAGCTGCTGTGCGTGTCGCCCTCGAAATACAACACGGTATCGACAATGTGTTCCAGCACCCGGGGGCCGGCCAACGCGCCCTCCTTGGTCACGTGGCCGACCAGAATGATGGTCGTGCCGCTGCTCTTGGCCAGGCGCGTGAGCTGCGCGGCGCACTCGCGCACCTGCGCCACCGAACCGGGGGCCGAGGTGAGCTGGTCGCTGTAGACGGTCTGGATCGAGTCGATCACGCAGACGGCGGGTTGTTCGGCATCGATGGTGGCGAGGATGCGTTCGAGCTGGATCTCGGCCAGCACCCGCACCTTGGAGCCGTCCAGCCCGAGCCGGCGCGAACGCAGCGCCACTTGCGCGCTGCTCTCTTCGCCGGTGACGTAAAGCGCCTTCATCTGGCGCGACAAGACGTCCAGCGCCTGCAGCAGCAGCGTGCTCTTGCCGATCCCCGGGTCGCCACCGATCAGCACCACGCCGCCGGCGACGATGCCGCCGCCCAGCACCCGGTCGAGTTCGTCGATGCCGGTGGGCTGGCGGTCCAGGTCGGTGGCTTCGATTTCCGCCAGCGTGAGCACCGGCAAGGTCTTGGCGATTGGCTGGAAGCGGTTGCGCGCCGGTGCTTCGGCCACCGACTCGACCAGCGTGTTCCAGGCCCCGCAATGCGGGCACTTGCCCAGCCACTTCGGGTTGCTGCCGCCGCACTCGGAGCAGGTGTAGATCGACTTCTCTTTGGCCATGGCGGGATTGTGAAGGCTGCCTTGCGGCCAGCCCGCCGACGCCCACACCCACGCCCAGGCTCAATCGGTCACCTTGCCGCCGACCTTGCCACGAGAGGCTTTCACCTGGGAACGCTGGTTCTTGCCTTCGAGGCGTCGTTGCTTCGAGCCATAGGTCGGCTTAGTGGCGCGCCGCAAGCGCGGCGCCTGGGCGACGCTGGCGACCAGGTCTTGCAGCCGGACCAGCGCATCGGCGCGGTTCATGTCCTGGCTGCGGGTGCGCTGCGCTTTGATGACCACCACGCCTTGATCGGTGATGCGCTGGTCGCGCAGTGCCAGCAGCCGCTGCTTCACGTCCTCGGGCAGCGACGACGCAACGATGTCGAAGCGCAGGTGCACCGCGCTCGAGACCTTGTTGACGTTCTGTCCGCCCGCGCCTTGGGCGCGAATGGCGGTGAACTCGACCTCATTTTCGGAAACCGTGATCGGCGATGGATCGGCGGCCATGGCCAGCTCAGGCACAGACCGTCGGCACGCGCGCGGCCAATGCGCACATGAGCTCGTAGCCCACCGTGCCCGCGGCCTGCGCGACCTCGTCGATGGCGAGCACGCTGCCGTTCGGCCCCACGCCCCACAGCGTCGCCTCGCTCCCCAGCCCGGCCGCCGGCACGGGCGTGAGATCGACCGTGACCATGTCCATCGACACCCGGCCCACCAACCGCGTGCGCACGCCGTTGACCAACACCGGCGTGCCGGTCGGGGCCACGCGCGGGTAGCCGTCGGCATACCCACAGGCGACCACGCCGATGCGCATCGCGGCGTGCGCCGTGAAGGCCTGGCCATAACCGACGCTGTCGCCAGCCTGCACGTCCTGGACGGCGATGACTGCGGCGCGCAAGGTCATCGCCGGTTGCAGGCCCCAATCGGCAATGCGGTGGGCGGGATGGTCCGGCGACGAACCATAGAGCAGGATGCCCGGCCGAACCCAATCGCCTCGCAGTTCGGCGTTGTGGCGGGCGTTGCGAAGCAGCGCGGCACTGTTGCACAGCGAGCGCTCGCCGGGGATGTCAAGCGCGGCCGCTTCGAAAACGCCGGCCTGCACATCGATGCCGCGGGCGCCGTCCGCGTCGGAGAAATGCGTCATCAGCGTGATGCCGTCCACCTGCGTCAAGCCGCTGAGGCGCATCCACGCGGAACGCAAGGCCGCGGGCTTGAAGCCGAGTCGGTTCATGCCGCTGTTGAGCTTCAGGAACACCTGGTGCGGCACGCGCGTCTTGTGTGCGGCCAGCATGTCGATCTGGGCGGCGTGGTGAACGGTGTGCCAGAGGTCCAGGCGCGAGCAGACCTCCAGGTCGCGCATGTCGAAGCATCCTTCCAACAGCAGCAACGGGCCGCGCCAGCCCAGCGCGCGGACGCGTTCGGCCTCGGCCAGGTCGAGCAGCGCAAACCCGTCAGCGCCCTTCAGGCCGTCGTAGGCACGCTCGATGCCGTGGCCGTAGGCATTGGCCTTGACCACGGCCCAGACCTTGGCCGATGGCGCCGAAGCGCGCGCCACGCCCAGGTTGTGCGCCAGTGCCTCGGTGTGGATCAGCGCTTGAATCGGGCGGGGCATTCTTTGATTCTGCCAGCCCCGGACATTGGGGGGTCGCCGAACCTGTTGCCAAAGTGAGCGCGTGCTATAACCCCCGCCGCAGGGAGCAACTGCCTAACCCCGGATGAGTTGATGGTCGAATTTTCGCGCACATGAAAAGAGGCTTTCACACCATCATGGCGGCGCAGTTTTTCAGCTCGCTGGCTGACAACGCATTGCTCGCCGCGGCCATCACGCTGCTCAGAGCCTCCGGGGCTCCCGAATGGCATGTGCCGGCGCTGACCCCGATGTTCGCGCTGTTCTATGTGGTCCTCGCCCCATTCGTCGGCGCCTTCGCCGATGCGGTGCCCAAGGGCCAGGTCATGTTCGTCTCCAACGCCATCAAGGTGGTGGGTTGCTTGATGATGCTGTTCGGCACCCACCCACTGCTGTCCTACGCCATCGTCGGGCTGGGCGCGGCGGCCTATTCGCCGGCCAAGTACGGCATCCTGACCGAACTGCTGCCGAACTCGCAACTCGTCAAGGCCAATGGCTGGATCGAAGGGCTGACCGTGCTGTCGGTCATCTTCGGCGTGCTGCTGGGCGGACAGTTGATCGGCCCGGTGGTGTCGCAACACTTGCTCAGTTTCAACCTGCCGTTGATCGATACCGGCATCAACACCGCGCCGGAGTCCGCCATCGTCGTCATTCTGTTTCTTTACGTGATTGCAGCGCTGTTCAACCTGCGCATCCCGCGCACCGAGGCGCCGCTGCAAGCCCTGGCGCATTCGCCGTTCGACATGGTGCGCGACTTCTCCACCTGCAACGCCCGCCTGTGGAACGACAAGCTGGGTCAGATTTCGCTGGCCGCGACCACGGTGATCTGGGGCGTCGTCGGCAACATGCGGGTCATCGTCTTTGCCTGGGCGGCCCTGGCCCTGAACTATTCGCTGACCCAGGCGTCGACGCTGGTTGGCGTGGTCGCCTTCGGCATCGCCGCCGGTTCGATCTATGCGTCGCTGCGCATGCGGCTGGACCAGGCCACCAAGCTGCTTCCGTTTGGCATCGCGATGGGCGTGCTGATGATCGGCCTGAACGTCATCACCAACGTCTGGGTCGCGGCGCCCTTCCTGATTCTTCTGGGTGCCGTCGGCGGCTTCTTGGTGGTGCCGATGAATGCGCTGTTGCAGCACCGCGGGCACAACCTGATGGGTGCGGGTCGATCGATTGCCGTGCAGAACTTCAACGAACAGGCCTGCATCCTCGGCCTGGGCGCGCTGTACGCGGCGATGACCAAGTTCGGCATGTCGGCGTTCACTTCCATCGCCATCCTGGGCATGCTGGTGGCCGGCACCATGGAGTTCATCCGGCGCTGGAACAACAGCAACGCCATCGTTCACCGCGACGAGGTCGAGCACTTGCTGGCTGTGGCCCGCCGCGACAAGCACTGAACCCCAAGCCCAGAGCGGCACCGCGGCGACAATTCGGCGATGTCTGTCGCCGCCACTCCGCGCTCCGCGCTGCTGCCCGCCCTGGCACTGGCTTTCAACGCACTCGTCTGGGGCTGCTCATGGTGGCCGCTGCGCCAGTTCGAGCGGCTCGGCCTGCACCCGTTGTGGACCACGCTGTTCGTCTATATGACGGCCATGGTCGTGATCATCGCGCTGCGCCCGCGCGCGGTGATGCAGGTGCTGCGCAGCCCCGCGCTGTGGGTGCTGGTGCTGGCCGCGGGCACCACCAACGCCACGTTCAACTGGGCCGTGGTGATCGGCGATGTGGTGCGTGTGGTGCTGCTGTTCTATCTGATGCCGCTGTGGACGGTGTTGCTGGCCCATGCGCTGCTGAATGAACGGCTGAACCGGCATGCCGGCGTCCGCGTGGCGCTGGCGCTGGTCGGCGCGGCCATTGTTCTGTGGCCATCCGGGAGGACGGGATGGGACAACCTGCCGGTGCCGCGCTCGTTGCCCGACTGGCTGGGCGTGCTCGGCGGTCTCTCGTTCGCACTCAATAACGTGATGCTGCGACGCGAGGCAAGCCGCCCCGAAGAAGGTCGCGCGCTGGCCATGTTCTTCGGCGGGGCCTTGGTGTCGGGCGTGCTGGCCACGCTGCTGGCCGGCAACGCCCAAGTGCCTTGGCCGCCGATGCCGGCATGGCCCTGGATGGCAGGAGCGCTGGCCTTGTCGGCGGCCTTCCTGGCCGGCAACCTGGCCTTGCAGTTCGGCGCGTCCCGCTTGCCCGCCAACGTCACCTCGGTCGTCATGCTGACCGAAGTGGTGTTCGCCTCGGCTTCCGCGCTGTGGCTGGGCGGCGGCACACTCTCGGGGCCGTTGCTGGTGGGCGGTGGGTTGATCCTGGCGGCGGCGCTGCTGGCGGCCTTCGAGCCCCAAGCCACGCCTTGACGCGGCGGCTCACGGGTGGCGTCACAACGGCTACGATTTCTGACCCACCCCAACCCGCGCGAGTACACCATGCCCAGCCCCACCGCCAGCGTCTACGACTTTGAAGCTTTGTCCATCGAGGGCAAGCCCGCCCACCTGGCGACCCAGCGCGGCAAGGTGCTGTTGATCGTCAACACCGCCAGCGCCTGCGGTTTCACGCCGCAGTTCGGCGGGCTGGAGAAACTGTGGCAGGCCTACCGCGAGCAGGGCCTGGTGGTGGTGGGTTTCCCCAGCAACCAGTTCGGCGCGCAAGACCCGGGCGGCAACGCCGAGATCGCGTCGTTTTGCCAGATGAACTATGGCGTGAGCTTTCCGATGATGGCCAAGGTCGACGTGAATGGCGACCGTGCGCACCCGCTGTGGCAATGGCTCAGCGCCGAGGCGCCGGGCCTGCTGGGCAGCCGGGCGGTGAAGTGGAACTTCACCAAGTTCCTGGTCGGCAAGGACGGCCAGGTGCGCAAGCGCTACGCACCCACCGATGCGCCGGAGTCGCTGGCCCGCGACATCGAGGCGGCGCTGGCGGCGTGACGGCC
>JAYSVE010000985.1:0-2580 GCA_043718725.1 Methylibium sp. | reverse complement strand
CGTTTGAAGTCGGCCATCTGCTGCACGATCTGCTCGGTGGCGTAGGCGCGGCTCTTGGCCTGCACCTCGGCGCGGCTCAGGTGGCGGCCGAAGGTCTTCTCGATCTGGTTTTCGATCGGCAGGCCGTGGCAGTCCCAGCCGGGTGTGTACCTGGCGTCGAAGCCGGCCAGTTGGCGCGCCTTGACGATCATGTCCTTCAGGATCTTGTTGGCCGCGTGGCCGACGTGCAGCGTGCCGTTGGCATACGGCGGGCCGTCGTGCAGCACGAAGCGCGGCTGGCCGTGGCGGGCTTCGCGCAGGCGCTGGTAGACGCCCTGGTCGCTCCATGCCTTCACCCATCCCGGCTCGCGCTTGGGCAGGTCGCCGCGCATCGGGAACGGGGTGTCGGGCAGGTTCAGGGTCGAGCGATAGTCGGTCGTCGCCGCGGCGGAGGGTTGGGTTTCGGTGGACATGCGGGGCCTCGAAAGGTGTCGTTCCGGGCGGCTTCAGCCAACGCGGAAATTCGGATCAAGTGAACCGGCGGAGGGTGCCATCCGGCGGGTGCGGGCTGGGCGCCAGCGGGAGGTCATGCCGACCGGCCCGCCGCGGAGCACGTCAAATTCGATCGCGCGTGGTCTGGCGGCCTGTGGAGGTGTGCCCGTGGACAGGCGGAGGGCGCATGAAGTTCGACAACATGAGCGCGATTCTACCGACCGCCGTCCGCGCTTTCAGACAGGGTCGGCCTGCGTGCGCCGAACCGCTCTCGCGGCGGGCCGAAGCGCTGCGCGCGCGATCAGTGCTGTGCCTTGAACCAGTCCAGCGCCGCGGCCCGGTCGCGGCCGATGCCGGCGCGCAGTTCGTCCAGCCCGTCGTAGCGCAACTCGTCGTGCAGCTTGTGCAGCAGTTCCACCTGCACGCAGCGGCCGTAGCCGCCTTCGACACCCAGCGAATCGGGCCAGTCGAAGCAGTGCGTCTCGAGCAGCACCCGGCCGGTTTCTTCCACGGTCGGCCGCACGCCCAGGCTCGCCACGCCGCGCAACGGTGCGTCGGTCAAGCCGTTCACACGCACCACGAAGATGCCCATCGCGGCCGGCTTGGGGTGGTTGAAGGCCAGGTTCAGCGTCCGAAAGCCCAGCTCGCGCCCGAGCCTGCGGCCGCGCTGCACATGGCCGCTGATGCTGTAGGGCCGGCCCAGCAACGCGGCGACCTGCGCCATGTCGCCGGCCGCCAGTGCGGCGCGCACCGCCGAGCTGGAGACGCGCTGCCCGCGCACCTCGTAGCTCAGCATGCGCGCCACGTCGAAGCCATGGGCCTGGCCGGCGGCGTCGAGCATGGCGTAGTCGCCGGCGCGTTTGGCGCCGAAGCGGAAATCGTCGCCCACCAGCACATAGCGCGCGCCCAGTCCGCGCACCAGCATGTCCTGGATGAAGGTCTGCGGCGGCTGCGCGGCAAACGCCGCGTCGAAGCGCAGCACCACGGCCTGGTCGACGCCACAGCGCTCCAGCTCGGCCAGCTTGTCGCGCAAGGTGACGATGCGCGCCGGCGCCAGTTCGGGCTTTCCGGCAAGGCGCGCAAAGTAGTCGCGCGGATGCGGCTCGAAGCTCATCACGCAAGAAGGCAGGCCGCGGTGCCGGGCCTCCGAGCGCAGCAGCGCCAGCATCGCCTGGTGGCCGCGGTGCACGCCGTCGAAGTTGCCGATGGTCAGTGCGCAGGCCGGCGCGATGTCTGGGTGGCGGGTGCCGCGGAACACTTGCATGGGCGGCATTATCCGTGCCGTCACCGGCCGGGGGCCGGCCAGGGTCAGCCCGGATAAAGCAACTGCGGCCCGGCCAGCCAGCGCCATTGCCCCGGCGCCAGGTCGGCCGGCAAGGCGAGCGCGCCGAAGCGGCTGCGGTGCAGGGTCAGGACCCGGTTGCCGACCGCGGCGACCATGCGTTTGACCTGGTGGTACTTGCCTTCGGTCAAGGTCAGGCTGAGGCCGCATTCGCCGGTGACCTCGCACGCCGCGGCGCGCACCGGCACGGGGTCGTCGAGCAAGGTCACGCCGGCCAGCAGGCGCTGCACCTGGCTCGCGTCCACGGGGTGGGCGCAACCCACGTCATAGACCTTGGGCACATGGTGCCTGGGCGAGGTGAGGCGGTGGATCAGCGCGCCATCGTCGGTCAGCAACAGCAGGCCGGTGGTGTCTTCGTCCAGGCGGCCGACGGCCTGCACATCGCGCCGGCGCAAAGGGCCGGGGAGCAGGCTGTAGACGCTGGGGTGGTGCTTGGGTTTTTGCGAGCACTCATAGCCCGCCGGCTTGTTCAGCACGACCAGCGCCCGGGCGTGGTAGGGCCACCGTTCACCGCGCACGCCGAACACCAGGCCTTCAGGCTCGACCTCCAGACCCGGGTCGTCGACCACCGCGCCGGCCAGCGTGACATGGCCCGACGCGATCAGGCCCTCGCATTCGCGGCGGGCGCCCATGCCTTGGGAAAACAGAACCTGCGAGAGCTTCATCCAGAGTCGAGTGGGGTGGGGACAGGCGCGCATTGTCGGCCTGGCGCGACCTGATCTTGTTGCCTCGGGACACGAAGCCGCCGACGATGGCGACCCGGGTTT
>JAYSVE010000984.1:0-5985 GCA_043718725.1 Methylibium sp. | reverse complement strand
CACCCGGCTTGCGCCGAATCACTTGCGCTTGGGTGCCAGGACCATGATCATCTGGCGCCCTTCGAGCTTGGGCATGTGCTCGACAACGGACACATCGGCCAATTCGTCGCGAATACGCTCCAGCAACCGCATGCCGATGTCCTGGTGGGTGATTTCGCGGCCGCGGTAACGCAGCGTGACCTTGCCCTTGTCTCCGTCTTCTTCGATAAAGCGGCGCAAATTGCGCATCTTGATCAGGTAATCGCCTTCGTCGGTACCGGGGCGGAACTTGACTTCCTTGACCTCGATGACCTTTTGCTTGGACTTGGCTTCCGCCGCCTTTTTTTGCTCCTGGTACTTGAACTTGCCGTAGTCCATCAGGCGACACACCGGGGGATCGGCCTGGGCGACGATCTCGACCAGATCGACGTCCTGCTCACCTGCGAGCCTCAACGCTTCGGTGATGCTCACGATGCCCAGCGGCTCGTTCTCGGGTCCGTTCAGGCGGACTTCCAGGGCCATGATCTCGCGGTTGAGGCGGTGTTTGCGCTCAGCGTTGGGGGTACGGCGGTCAGCAAAAGTAGCGATGGTTCAAATCCTTCAACGGGCCCCCGGGCAAACAGGATCCCCAAAAAAATCGAAGCGCGCCGCGGAATCAGGTCTTGGCGGCAATGTCGCTTGCAAGCAGCGTGGCGAACGCTGCCAAAGGCATCACACCGAGATCCCGGTTCCCCCGGGCGCGCACCGCAACGGTTCCATTTGCCTTTTCCTTGTCGCCAACGACAAGGATGTACGGAACCTTTTGCATTGAATGCTGGCGGATTTTATAGTTAATTTTCTCGTTGCGCAAATCAGACTCGACTCTAAGTCCTTGTTTTTGAAGCGATTTGGCGACACCAGTGGCGTAGTCGGCCTGTCCTTCCGTGATATTGAGGACATCGACCTGCACCGGCGCCAGCCAGGCCGGCAGGGCGCCGGCATGCTGCTCGATCAGGATGCCGATGAATCGCTCGAAGCTGCCGATGATCGCGCGGTGCAACATCACCGGGTGCGCGCGGCCGCTGGACTCGGTCACGTACTCGCCGCCCAGACGCTCGGCCGTGTTGAAGTCGACCTGCATCGTGCCGCATTGCCATTGCCGGCCCAGCGCGTCTTTCAACGTGTATTCGATCTTCGGGCCGTAAAACGCACCCTCCCCCGGCGACACGATGAACTCGCAACCCGAGCGGCGCATCGCCTCCATCACCGCAAACTCGGCCTTGTCCCACAACTCGTCGGAGCCGACCCGGTGTTCCGGCCGCGTTGCGACCTTGTAGATGATGACGGTGAAGCCGAAGTCGGCGTAGACCTTCTGAAGCAAGGTCGTGTAGGCCACGCACTCGTCGAGGATGTGGTCTTCAGTGCAGAAGATGTGCCCGTCGTCCTGCGTGAAGCCGCGCACCCGCATGATGCCGTGCATGGACCCGCTGGGCTCGTTGCGGTGGCACTGGCCAAATTCGCCGTAGCGCAGCGGCAGGTCGCGGTAGCTGCGCATGGCCGAGCTGAAAATCAGCACATGCCCCGGGCAGTTCATTGGCTTCAGCGCGTATTCGCGCTTCTCCGACTCGGTCGTGAACATGTTGTCGCGGTAGTTGTCCCAGTGCCCCGTCTTTTCCCACAGGCCCTTGTCCAGGATCTGCGGGCCCTTGACCTCCTGGTAGCCGTTGTCGCGGTAAACCTGCCGCATGTACTGCTCGACGTTCTGCCACAGCGTCCAGCCGCGCGGGTGCCAGAACACCAGGCCCGGCGCGTGTTCGTCGATGTGGAACAGGTCGAGCTCGCGACCCAGCTTGCGGTGGTCGCGCTTCTCGGCTTCTTCGAGCATGTGCAGGTGCTGCTGCAGTTCGTCCTTGGTGGCCCAGGCCGTGCCGTAGATGCGTTGCAGCATCTCGTTGCGGTGGTCGCCGCGCCAGTAGGCACCGGCCACTTTCATCAACTTGAAGTGCTTCAGGCGCCCCGTGCTGGGCACGTGCGGACCGCGGCACAGGTCTTCGAATTGGCCTTCGCGGTACAGCGACACGTCCTCGCCCGCTGGAATGCTGGCGATGATCTCGGCCTTGTAGGCTTCGCCGATGGCTTTGAAATGAGCCAGCGCCTCGTCACGCGGCAGCACGCGGCGTTCGACCTTTTCGTCCTTGCGCGCCAGCTCCGTCATCCTGGCCTCGATGGCCACCAGGTCCTCCGGCGTGAATGGGCGCTTGTACGAGAAGTCGTAGAAAAAGCCGTTCTCGATCACCGGCCCGATGGTCACCTGCGCATCGGGGAACAACTCCTTGACCGCGTAAGCGAGCAAATGCGCGGTCGAATGGCGAATGACCTCCAGCCCGTCGGCGTCCTTGTCGGTGACGATGGACAACTGCGCGTCCTGCTCCATCGTGAAGCTGGTGTCGACCACGCGAGTGGTGCCATTGACCGTCACGCGCCCGGCCAGCGCGGCCTTGGCCAGGCCGGCGCCGATCGAGGCAGCCACTTCGGCGACCGTCACCGGCGCCGCGAAGTCACGCTGGGAACCGTCGGGCAGTTGAATTGAAATCATGAAGTGTCTCCACGGAAAACAAAAAAGCGCGGGCCAGGCCGCGCTTTGATGGGTTCGACGAATGAAGCCGGGAATGGCGGGTCGTGAGGCGCGGCCGACTAGACCTTCTTGGGGAAGGTGGTAGTTCGCGATGTCACAGCCAACATGCCTTTCTGGCCCTTGTCGTTGAAGGAGGCTGATTGTAAATCATGCCATCGCGGCGGCTTAGGGCAACGCCCAGGAGATGTCGGCCGTCCTCTGGACGAACCACCCCAAGGCAATGACGCCGGCCAGCACCGACCCGCCATGGATGACCACCGGCGCATAGGCGCGGCGCTTGCGCACAAGGAACATCAACGACACGGCCACGAGCACGATGAGCACCTGGCCCAACTCCAGGCCGAGGTTGAACTGAAGCAAGGCCCAGGCGAACTGCGCCGTCGGCAGGTTCAATTCGCCCAGCACCGATGCAAAACCGAAACCGTGGAGCAAGCCGAACAAGAAGGTCACCCACACCACCTTGCCTCGAAAAATAGGCCAGAGGTTGTTCAGTGCGGCCAGGAGGATGGTCACCGCGATCGCTGGCTCGATGAACGACGACGGCAGCGACACCCATTTCAGGGCCGCCAGCGCCAGCGTGATCGAGTGCGCCACCGTGAACGCCGTGACCACGCCAATCACCGGCCAGACCGCGGCGCGCAGGGTCGGCAGCGCTTGCCAACCCTCGCGCGTGCGGCGCATCACGGACGGGAACAGCAGGCACATCAGAAACAACAGGTGGTCGTAGCCAGTGATGATGTGGTGGAAACCTTCTTGCAGAAAGCCCGCTGGCGCCGTCGCCGTCGGCGTGACCGCCGGCGCGCCGACACCGGCCACGGCGCCCAGCGCGGCGGGTTGTCGCGGGTCCAGCACCCGCACCACCGCCGGCTGCCCCGGCAACGATATTCGCGCGATGCCACGGTGGGTGGGATCGACATCGGCGAACGCGGTGTAGCGGATAGTCACGTCGGTCCCGGGCGCGCAAGCCGGCGCATAAGTCAGCGCCGCATAAACGCCGTCGGCACGACGCTCCAAAGACCGAGTCGGCGCCGCGAGGGCGCAGCCCTCGACCTGCAGGTGCGAACCCACATAGCCGTCGATGGCCGACCAGGCGGCACGCACCTCGCCCCAGGTCAATTGACCGTTGCCGTCGGCGTCGATGTCGAGCACGGCGTCCAGATCGCGAAGGGCGATGTCGACGCGCACCGAAACTCCCGCGCTCGTGCCGTCCAGTTGCACATACGCGTCACTGGCCTTGTGCGCCCAGGCGCCAGCGGCCGGCCACAGCGTCGCCAGGGCCAGCAGCCCCACCGACACAATGGGGCTACAGCAACGCATCGAGTCGCGCATCTTTCAGGCCCATTTCGTCGCGCAGGCGCGTGGCCTCTCGCACCGCCTCGGGCAAACCGGCCGCGCGTGCCGCCTGGGCCAGCAACAGCACATCGATCGGCTCACGTTGCAGCGCGACGTTGGTGCGCGCCAGGTCCAGAGCGCGCTCGGGTAGGTTCTCGACCACCAGCGCGAACATGGCCTGCTCACGCGCGTGCAGGGTTTGCGCCTGCGGGCGCAGGTTGGCCTGGCTCACCCGGTCGCGCATTTCCTGGGCGTCGCGGGCCGCGTCCGGGCTCTTCAATCGCGCGCCGGCCATGGCCAGGCGCAACACCACGGCGTCGGTGCGCAACATGCGCTTGAGCACCAGCAACGCGTCGGCATGGCGGCCGCCTTCCATCAAAAAATCGACCAGAGACATCGACGTGTAGTCGTCCGCCTGCACGCGCAACGCCGAGCGGTAGACCTTTTCGGCGTCGGCGTTGTTGCCGGCGCGGGCCTCGGTTTCGGCCAGCGTCGTCAACAACCAGGTCTGTGTTTCGGCCGGCAACTGAGGCGTGGCCAGCAGTTGTTGCAGCGACTTGCGCGCTGTCGCGAATTCCCCGCGCAGGCTTTGATTTTCGGCCTCGCAGGCCTGGGCGTGGAGCGCCGCCGCCGCAATGCGTGCCAGCCCGCCACAGGCCTGGTCGGACGCGGCATAGCGGCCCTGCACCCGGCGTATCGTGGCCAAGGTCAACCAGCCTTGTGAATGCGCCGGCTGGCGCCGGACCAAACGTTCCAGGTTGGCGGCCGAGCCATCGAAATCGTGCAGAAACTGTTGCACCGTGGCCAACATCAGCAACACGTCGTCCGGGGTCTTGTCGGGGTCGGGCCAGGCCTGCAACACCGCCAGCGCGCGGCCGGCGAATCGCGGCTCGCCCTGCTCCCGGGCCTGGGCCAGGTAGCGCCGCGCCAGCGCGGTCGACAATTCCGGATTGGCCGGGTTGGCGGCCCATTGCTGGCGCAGGCGGCGCTCCTCCCGGCGGCTGCCCACAACCGACGGCAGCGTCTCGATGACCTCGGCATCGCTCTTCGGCAGCACCACCTCGGCCTGCACGAACGCGCCCGACAGGACTAGCCACAAAGCCACGGCGGCAAACGAAGAAACGAATGTCATTCGAAGCATCGAGCAATGTTACGGTTTATGGGTGACGAAGCGCGCAAGCCTGTCGCGCCGCCCAACCAGGCCGCACGACCCCCGTGCGACAAAAAGCGCCTGCCCTTTGAGAGCGCCCCCAGGCCGACGACGTCGTCGTCCGCCCCCCGAGGGGGTATGAGCAAAGTGGCAAAGCCACATTTGCTCATGAGCGCCCCAAGGCCGGCCGCGGCCGGCCGTCCCCCGCGGGGGCAAGGAAAGTGGCAGTGCCACATTTCCTTGAGAGCGCAGGTGCCTGGTGGGCCCCCGTCAATTCACCGCTTGGGGCTCCGCGGTGTCGTCGGTGGCCAAAGCGTCCGGCACCGGATTGACCGGCTCCAGACTGTCGGCCTGGGTGGCATCGACCGCGACCAGTGCCGCAAGGTATTGCGTCGCCGCCGTGGGCGACGTGCTGGCCTCGGCCGGCACAGCCTCGGTGACGGCAGGCACCACCACGGCATCGTCGGAGCCACCGCAGGCGGTCAACAGCGCGCTGGCGCAAATCAGCATGACAAACATTCGTTGCTTCATGCGGTTCTCCTCAACGGGTGCCGCCACTGGGCGTGAACAGGTACGGGAAGGTCTGGAGCAACGGCACCGTCGCCTGGTCGACCGCGTCATGCAGCGCCGCCGAGGTGGCGCCCAGCGGCACCTTGCCCACGCGGCATTCCGAACTCAGCGTGGTCGGTGTGGCGCCGGGGATGGTGAAGCTGTTCAGCCCCAGCACGTTGTTGTTGTCGGCCGGCTGGATGGCGCCAATCGACAAATTGCTGTTGATCACGCACAGCCCCCCGGCCACGGCCACCAGCGCGATGTCGACCACATCGTCCTTCGGGCGCCTGCCGTTCGGGAAACCCGCCAGGTCGACCGCCTGGGCCAGGTTGCCGGCACCACCGACGCGCAGCACTTC
>JAYSVE010000983.1:0-2588 GCA_043718725.1 Methylibium sp. | reverse complement strand
GCCGACCAGCAGGACTTCACCGCCGAACTCACCAAGGTCAAGGAACTGAAGCCCGAGGTCGTTTATTTCGGCGGCCTCACGCCCATCGGGATTCGCATCCGCAGCCAGATGGACAAACTGGGCATCAAGGCGGTGTTCGAGGGCACCTCGGGCATCAAGTCGGCTGCCTACCACGACGGCCTGGGCAAGGACCTGGCCGAAGGGTCGCTGTCGTTCATCGAGGGAGCGCCTTGGGAAAAGCTGCCCGGCGGGCTGAACTTCATTGCCAGGTACAACCAGGCCAAGTACGCCGAGCCGGCCGAGGCCTACGGCCCGTTCGCGTTCGCGGCCGCCGCGCTCATCATGGACGCGATCGAGAAGGTCGGCCCGGACCGCAAGAAGGTGCGTGACGTATTGAACAAGACCACCGACGTCGAGACCATCATCGGCAAGGTGAGCTTCGACGACCACCGCCAGAACATCGTGCCGCTGATCTCCAAGTACGTCGTTCAGGACAACCGATGGGTGCTCTGGGAAGACAGCGAATACGCCACCAAGAAGCGCAAGCTGCCAGGCCTGTGACAGGCTCCGCGCGGGTGGGGCATCGGGGCGGCCCCAGGCTGCTGGTCCGCGTGGCGGTTGACGAGGGGGCGCCATGAGACGCTGGGCCGCTCCCAAGGCGAATAGCGCAGTGCGCAGCACGGAGGTTGCCTGATGAGACGCCGGGCCGCCATGGGCCACGCAGGGGCTCCACCGGAGCCTTGGGCGAATACCGCAGTGCGCGGCACGGAGCTTGCCTGATGAGCCTGGACATCTTCAGCCAGTACGTGATGAACGCGCTGATGCTGGGCATGATCTACGCCATGGTGGCGGTCGGGTTCACGCTGTTCTTCGGCGTGCTCGACGTCATCAAGTTCTCGCATGGCGATGTGCTGATGCTGGGCGGCTTCACGGCGCTGGCCAGCTCGATCGGCGCCGGCGCTGTCGGCATCACCAACCCCTGGGCGCTGCTGGCGCTGATGCTGCTGGCGGCCATGGCGGTGACGGCGCTGGTCGGGGCCTTGGTGGCCCGCTGGCTGGTGCTGCCGTTGAAGAACGCGCCGCCACTGAACACGTTGCTCGTCACGCTGATGTTCGGCCTGGCGCTGCGCGAGGCGGTGCGGCTGTTCTACCCGAACGGGTCCAACCCGAAGCCGTTTCCGCGTCTGCTGCCCACCCACACGCTGGAGCTGGGCGCGTTGTCGGTGCGCGCCGACAGCCTGATCTTGCTGGCCGCGGGGCTGGCCACGATCTCCGGCGTGAACCTGCTGATCACGCGCACCAAGCTGGGCCTGGCGATCCGCGCCGTGGCGCAGGACGGCGAGACCGCGCGCGTGATGGGCATCAACTTCCAGCGCGTCGTGCTGTTCACCTTTGCGCTCGGTTCGGCGCTGGCCGCGATGGCCGGTGTGATGAACGGCCTGTACTACAACGAGGTCAACTTCAGCATCGGCCTGTGGCTGGGAGTGGTCGGGTTTTCGGCGGCGATCCTGGGGGGCCTGGGCAACTTCTACGGCGCCATCCTCGGCGGATTTTTGTTCGCCGCGTTGCAGACCTTCGGCGCCGTCGCGCTGCCGATGATCACGCCATCGGTTCCCAGCGCCTACAAGGACGTCTTCGCCTTTGCGATGGTGATTCTGTTGATTGCCTGCAAGCCCACCGGGCTGATCGCCGAACGTTCGAGCGAGCGGGTCTGAAATGAAGCCTGGCCTCAAGGCGTCGATGCCCCTCGCCGCCGCCATTGCGGCGGTCTTCGTCTACCTCTGGGCACTGCTGCACGCCGAGAGCCAAGGGGCGGTCGGTGGCCTGCTGCTGCTGGCGCTGGCCGCAATGGGCGCGGCGCGCAAGCTGCGCTGGGCCGAACCGCTGGGCGCCGCGGCGGCGGCGTCACCGCGCCTGCTGGGCAGCTTGAGCGCGATCGGCGTGCTGGCGCTGGTGGTGGCCTTTCACAACCAGCATTTCGCACTGTTGCTGCTGTCCACCGTGCTGCTGTACACGGTGGTGTGCCTGGGGCTGAACATCCAGTTCGGCTATGCCGGCATCGTCAATTTCGCCGGGGCCGCGTTCTTCGGCATCGGCAGCTACACCGCCGCCACGCTGGCCACCCACACGCCGCTGCCGCACGCCCTGGTGCTGCTGGCCGGTGGCGTGATTGCCGCGGCGCTGGGCTCGCTGCTGATCTGGCCGGTGCTGCGCACCCGCGGCCACTATGCGGCGCTGGTGACCATCGCCTTCGGCATCCTGTTCAAGAACTTCCTGGAGGTCAACGACACGCTCGGCGGCCCGCAGGGGCTGCGCATCCCGGGCATGAACCTGTTCGGCTGGAAACTCAACGACGGCCTGGAACTCGGTGGCGTCGAGTTCTCGTTCTACATCAACTACGCGCTGCTGAGCCTGGCGTTGTGCCTGGCCGCGTTTGGTTTTGTGCGGCGCGTCGAGCGCTCATGGATCGGCCTCGGCATGGACATGATTCGCACCGATGAAGTCGCCGCCGCGGTGTTCGGTGTGGGCATCAAGCGGGCCAAGGTGCTGGCCTTCACGTTCGGCAACTTCCTGGCCGGCGTGGCCGG
>JAYSVE010000982.1:0-2593 GCA_043718725.1 Methylibium sp. | reverse complement strand
TCGCAACCCGCGAGACCCAGGCCGAGGTCACGCGCAGCTTCGCGCTGGACCGGCCGGTGGCCGAGCAGTTCGTCTCGTTCATCGCCCGCATGGCGCAGGGCGACTGGGGCGTGTCGTATTACTTCCGGCGGCCTGTCGCCGGGCTGATCGCCGAGCGCCTGGTGCCCACGCTGCTGCTGATGCTCGGCTCACTGTCGATCGCGATCGTGGCCGGGCGCGCAGTCGGGCTGTGGGCCGCGGCACACGATCGCCGCGGGGCGGTCATCGCCGCCGCGGCCAGTGCGGTCTATGCCCTGCCGGTGTTCTGGGTCGGTCAGTTGCTGATGCTCGGCGCCGGCCTGGAGCTGCGCTGGTTTCCGGTCTCGGGCTTGAGCGATCCGCGCCAGGTGGGAGCCGGCGCTGGCGCCGCAGCGCTCGACATCGCCTGGCACGCGGTGCTGCCCGTGACCACACTGGCGCTGCAACACGCCGCGTTCTTCGCCACCGTCACCCACGCCAAGGCGCGCCTCGAAATGGACCAGGGCTACGTCCGCGCCGCCCGTGCCCGCGGCATCGCCGAGCGCACGATCGTTTGGCGCCATGTGGCGCGCAATGTCGGTCCGCAACTGGCCGTGGTGGCGCTGAACCGGCTCGGCATGCTGTTCACCGGCGCGGTGCTGGTCGAGACGCTGTACGCTTGGCCGGGGCTGGGCCGGCTGCTGTCGGCGGCAATCCTGAACCGCGACCACCCGGTGCTGCTCGGCGCGTTCGGTCTGATCGTGGCGATGGTGATTGCGAGCAGCGTCGCCGCCGACATCGTTCAGGCCTGGCTCGATCCGCGCATCGAGCCCGATCGGGCGCGACTGTGAATCGACTGCGCATCGTCAGCGGGCTGGCGCTGGCGCTGCCGCTCGCCGTGGTGCTGCTCGCGCCGTGGCTCTTTCCCGGCGATCCGCGTGAGCCGAGCGGATCGCCCTTTATCGCCCCGAACCTGGCCCACCCGCTTGGCACCGACGACCTCGGCCGCGACCTGATGGCGGCGCTGGCGCATGGCGGACAGGCGTCGCTGATGACCGGTGCGGTCGTCACGCTGGGCGCGGCACTGATCGGCCTGATGCTGGGCGTCGTCGCCGGCACGGCCGGCCCGTTGCTCGATCGGCTGATCGTCCGCCTGATGGACCTGAGCCAGATCGTGCCGCGCTTTTTCCTGGCGCTGCTGACCAGCGCCTGGTTCGGCCCCGGCTGGTTGCAGTTGGCGGTCATCCTGGCGTTGACCGGCTGGGCCACCCTGGCGCGCCTGGTGCGGTCCGAGGCACGCACGCTGCGCCACGCGGCCTTCGTCGAAGCGGCGCAACTGCTCGGTGCCAGCCGGGCGAAGGTGGCGCTGCGGCATCTGGTACCGAACGTGCTGCCGCTGGTGTTGCCGCAGTTGCCGCTGATCTTTGCCAGCGCACTGTTGATCGAGGCCGGGCTGTGCTTTCTCGGTGCTGGCGACCCGAATCGGCTGAGCTGGGGCATCCTGATCCAGACCGGCCAATCGCATGCCTTGCGCGGCTGGTGGCTGGTCCTGTTCCCCGGCCTGGCGCTGGCGCTGGCATCGGTGGGGCTGACCCTGCTGTCACTCGACCAGGGCAAGCTGAGGAATGCGGAGCGCTGAGCTCGCTCCGACGGTGCCGAAATTTCGGGCGGCAAGCTCAGGCGTCGCGCACGTCGGCCACCGGCTGGCTGCCGAAGTCGACACGGCGCAGGTAGGCCAGCACCTTGGCCACCGCAATGGCCGGGTTGTCGAGCCGGCCGCCGGATTTTTCATTTGCATGAAGGCGTCGTGGTCGGGGAAGCCCGAAGGGTCAGCGCCGCGCAGTTGCACCTGGGCGGCAGGAACTCTCAGCGGTCTGCACGCAAAGCCTTGGGGCGTATTTCAGTGATCGTGGACGGCTGTTTCAGTCTGATCGTGGACGGTGAAACGGCGGCGTCGAAGGGGCGCTGGGGTAGCGCGCAAGCACTGGGTTTGAATGTAGCTCAATCGTCCACGATCAGCCTGAAACGGGCTGCCCGGGGACGGGCGTTGGGGTCGGTTTTGGGGTCAGTTTTACCTCCTGGTTTTGGGCCCCCGCCAGGCCGCCGGAGGCACCCCGACCGGGCATGTATTCATGCTCGGTCAAGCCCGTCGGTGGTGGGCGTTGATTGCGTCTGCGACGGCTCGGCGGCGCCGTCGTTGTCGCGCATCGAGCGGCTACCTTTGAGCTCGATCTTGTGGCTGCTGTGCACGACGCGGTCGAGGATCGCATCGGCCAGCGTGGGGTCGCCCAGGTAGGTGTGCCAGGCCTTGACCGGTAGCTGGCTGGTGACCAAGGTAGAGCGCGTGCCGATGCGGTCGTCGAGCAATTCGAGCAGGTCGCAACGCTCGGCCGGGCCGATGGGCGAGATTGCAAAATCGTCGATGACCAACAAATCCAGCTTGGCCATTTGCGCCAGGCGCCGGGCGAAGCTGCCGTCGCCGTGGGCGACCTGCAATTCGTCGAACAGCCTGGCCGCGCGCACGTACAGCACCGAGAAGCCGCCGCGCGCGGCCTGGTGGGCCAGGGCGCAGGCCAGCCAAGTTTTGCCGCTACCG
>JAYSVE010000981.1:0-6022 GCA_043718725.1 Methylibium sp. | reverse complement strand
AGCCGCCGCCCGCACTTACGGCGTCCTGCGTGCCGCCGTTCCAGAGCGCCGAAAGAATGCCCTCGACCGCCTCATTGCGGCCCACGCCGTTTGCGTCGGGGCCACGCTGGTCACCAACAACGAGGCCGACTTCAAGGGCTACCCCGGCCTGGTCGTAGAAAACTGGACGCTGTCGGCGTAAGGGGCCGCAGCGTCAACCACGCCACCCCGCTGCTCAAGCCCCTGCGCGGCCAACTCGAGGACGCGTTGCGCCTGAAGTGGAGCACCCGCTGTCCGCCGAACTTCAAACCGGCCCCGTGGCCTTTTGACTGGAGCTGAGCATGCTGCAACCCGATCAACTCGCCCAGGCCGCACAACGGGTGGCCAGCGCCGCATCGCGCCCGGCCACGGTCATCGTGTTCGGTTCCTATGCGCGCGGCGACGCCACCGAGGCGTCGGACCTCGACCTGGTGGTGATCGAGGCCGACCTGGTGGACAAGGCTGCTGAATATCTGCGCCTGAAGGCGGCTGTAGGTCGCATCGGCGTCGGCGTCGATCTGTTGCTTTTTGCGCGGCCCGATTTCGAGCGCCGTAGCCAAGTGCCCGGCACGCTGCCGTATTGGGCCAAGAAGGAAGGCAAGGTGCTGTATGACGCCGCAGCGTGAAGAAGCGGCGCGCCTGCTGCGCCTGGCTCGGCGCGACCAAGCCGCTTGCAACGCTTTGCTCGGCGCGGCGGGGGTGGCCGTGGCCGTGGCCTTCTTCCACGCCCAGCAAGCGGTGGAAAAGGCGCTCAAGGCGGTGATGTGCCTGCGCGGTCTGGAGTACCGCCGCACGCATGACCTGGAAGAGCTGGCCGGCCAGTTGACGGACGCCGGCTGCCGGCCAGCCGTCGAAGAAGCCGAGTTGCGCCTGCTGACGCCCTACGCGGTCGAGTACCGCTACGACGACGAGGCGCCCGAGCTGCTGAACCCTGCCCAGGCGCTGGCCATCGTGGCCTCTCTGCTGGCCTGGGCTGACGGGCAAACCAGCCTGGGTAGCGCATGAGTCTGACGCTGGCCAAGCCCCTGCGCACCCAGCTGGAAAACGCCGTCAAAGCCGCGCGCGACGTGGCCGAGAAGGCTGCCAAGGCTGCCTTGGCCCAGCTCGCCACCGGCGACGCCAAGGTGCCCGACTACCTCAGCCCGGACCAGAAGGCTTTGCGCAGGCGCCTGCGCGCCCACGGCCGGGCTTTAGGCGACGTCAAGCACAAGGACGAGACCCAGGGTCTGCAGCACCTGGTCTGGGAAGTGGCCTACGAGCACTGGCACCGCATGCTGTTCGCCCGCTTTCTGGCTGAGAACCACCTGCTGCTGTGGCAACCCGGCGCGCCGGTCACGCTGGCCGAATGCGATGAAATTGCGCAGGACCCCGCAATGGACTCAGTTGACAAGCTGGGTGCCAAGAGCGGCTGGGCGCTGGCCGCCAAGCTCGCCGCGCGCATGCTGCCGCAAGTGTTCAAGCCCGCCAGCCCGGTGTTCGAGCTGAGCTTCGCGCCCGAACATCAGCGTGAAATGGAAAGGCTGCTCGCCGCCCTGCCGGAAGACTTGTTCAAGGCCAGCGACAGCCTGGGTTGGGTCTATCAGTTCTGGCAGGCCAGGCGCAAGGACGAGGTCAACGCCTCGGAAGTGAAGATCGGTGCGGATGAGTTGCCCGCCGTCACCCAGCTCTTCACCGAACCCTACATGGTGGACTTTTTGCTCCACAACTCGCTGGGCGCCTGGTGGGTGACGCGCCACCCTGGCACGCCGTGCCCGGTGCCGCTGACCTATCTGCGCACCGTTCCCGCTCCATCTCCCGCCGGGGCGGGAGAGGGCTGCGGTGAGGCTGGAGAAGTCCCCGCCGCCGGTAAATTCGAGGGCTGGCCAGACCGGCTGGAAGACTTCAAGCTGCTCGACCCCTGCTGCGGCTCCGGCCACTTCCTGGTGGCGGCGTTCCTGATGCTGGTTCCGATGCGCATGGCGGCCGAAGGCCTGAGCGGCATGGATGCGGTGGACGCCGTGCTGGCCGACAACCTGCACGGGCTGGAGATTGATCCGCGCTGTGTGGAGATTGCGGTGTTCGCGCTGGCGCTCGCGGCCTGGCGCTTCCCGGATGAAGACGGCAACCCGCTGGGCGTGCGCGCCGACATGCCGGCGCCCAACGTGGCCTGCTGTGGGCTGAAGGTGGCGGCGAGCCCGAAGGATTGGGAAGCCTTGGTGCCCGATACCCAGGCCAACGCCGCATTGCTGCGGCAAGAGCTGCGGTTGCTGCACGCCAGCTTTGCCCAGGCGCCGCTGCTGGGCAGTCTGCTGGACCCGGCCAAAAGCCTGAAAGACGACTTAGCCACGTCCAGCTTCGCGACATTGAAGGACTTGCTGGAACGCGCTCTGGCCAGCGAAATGCCGGCCACGCTGTGGGGCGAAGGCCATGCGCTGAACGACGACGCGTGGGACTTGGCCATCACGGCGCGGGGCTTGCTGGACGCAGCGCGGCTGCTTGATGGGCGTTATCACCTAGTCGCGACAAACGTGCCGTACTTGGCCAGGGGCAAGCAATCGGATGGTCTGCGGACCTACTGCGATGAGAATTTCAGGCTCGGCCGCCATGACCTGGCTGTCGCATTCATTGAGCGGTGCCATCAGCTCTGCCTCGATTCGGGATTGCTATGCATCGTGAGCCCGCAGAACTGGTGGTTCCTTACCAGTTACACGAGGTTTCGCGCCTGGATTCTGCAAAACGCTTCGCTACGACTTATTGCTGCCCTCGGAGAGGAGGCTTGGGAAGCGTTCGGAAATCGAGGGCCACTCGCTACATTGTTGGTCGCGACCCGGCGCCCTGAAGCTGTGCTCGCAGAGGAGTTTGTTGGTCTAGATACACGATCGCTTGAGTCGATCGAGGAGAAGAAGACTTTCCTCCTTTCCGGCCGGTTGACACGATTGCGACAGGAACATCAGCTCAAGAATCCGGACTGCCGGATCGTGCTTGGAGAACATGCAAACGAAACGCTTCTTGAAGCATATGCGATTGGCCTGGCCGGTATTTTGAACGGGGATTCCCCTCGGTTTCAACGTGTCTTCTGGGAGTTCCCTCAGCGAGGCTGGCGATGGGTCTTTCAGCAAGGTGGATTCGATGGCAGTTCGACCTTCTGCGGCATGGAGAAGGTTATTGATTTTGACGAAGAGAATGGACATTTACGTGAGCTTAAGGAAGTACGGCGGGATAGGCTGCACGACTCTGATCAGCGTGGCAATAAAGCATGGGGTGCGCATGGTGTTGCCGTGAGCCAGATGAGGCACTTGCCTGTAGGCAGGTATGTTGGTAACAAGTTCGACTCCAATGTTGCGGTCATTCTTCCAAAGAAGATTGAATACCTCCCAGCAATTTGGGCCTACTGCTCATCAAGTGAATACGTTGAAGCCGTTCGACGAATTGACCAAAAGGTCAATGTGACGAATGCCACACTGGTGAAGGTGCCCTTCGACTACGAACGATGGTCCGCCATGGCGGCGCGGGAGTATCCAGATGGCCTACCAAAATCGTCATCGGATGACCCAACCCAATGGCTATTCCACGGCCACCCGCAGCCCGCCACCGACCCGTTGCTAGTTGCCGTCGCGCGCCTGCTTGGCTACCGCTGGCCCGCCGAGACCGACACCGCGATGGAGTTGTCCGACGAAGCTCGAACCTGGATATCCCGCTGTGGGGCGTTGGAATCGAATGCCGACGACGACGGCATCGTCTGCCTACCCTCGGTGCGCGGTGAACAGCCCTTCCACGACCGCCTGCTGACCCTACTGATCGCCGCCTGGGAAAGCGCCCAGCCCGGAAGTTGGAAGGCCAGCACGTTGGACAAGCTGCTGGCAGAAGCCGATTGCGCCGGCAAAGGCCTGGACGTCTGGCTGCGCGACAAATTCTTCGAGCAACACGCCAAGCTCTTCCACCACCGCCCCTTCATCTGGCACGTTTGGGACGGTCTGAAAGACGGCTTCGGCGCGTTAGTGAACTACCACAAGCTCGACGCCAAGAACCTTGACCGCCTCATTCACACCTACCTCGGCGACTGGATTCGCAACCAGGAAGCCGGCGTCGCCAAAGGCACGGACGGCGCGCCACTGCGCCTGTCCGCAGCCATCGACCTGAAGCGCCGCCTCGAACTCATCCAGCAAGGCGAATTCGACGGCAAGGCCGGCTACGACATCTTCGTGCGCTGGAAGCCCATAGCCCAGCAGCCCATCGGCTGGAACCCCGACCTGAACGACGGCGTGCGCATGAACATCCGCCCGTTCCTGACCGCCGAAGTGCTGCGCCACAACAGACGACCCAAGCTCAACATCACTTGGGACAAGGACCGCGGCAAAGACGTTGAAAGCGCGCCGTGGTTCAAGGTCTTCAAGGGCGAGCGCATCAACGACCACCATCTGACGCTGGCGGAGAAAATCGCTGCGGCTTCCAATCTCGGAAAGGGTGACTGACATGAACATCAACGCCTCCATCATCGACCAACGCCTTGCCGGTGTTCAGGACGAGATTCGTGCGCAGGCACTGGCAGAACTGAACCTCGCTGAGCCCATCCGCCTGAAGTCCCTGGCCTTCGTTTACCTGTGCGTCAAGACGATGTTGGATCTGGATGTCGAGGAAGCATTCGACTGCATGACCGACGGCGGTGGTGACTTTGGCGTCGATGCCATGCACCTGACCGAGGAGGTCGACGGTGAGTTCGTCGTCACCCTGTTTCAGGGCAAGTACAAGGCGAAGCTGGAGGGCGATTCCAACTTCGAGGAAAAGGGCGTGCTGGCCTTGATCAACGCTGTTCGCCACATCTTCGATCCTTCGGCGCAGCTGGGTGCCATTAACGACCGGTTGAAGGTGAAGGTAGAGGCGGCCCGTTCGTTGATCCGCGACGGTTTCATTCCGCGCGTGCGCGCCATCGCATGCAACAACGGCTTGAAGTGGAGTGCAACGGCCCAAACGGCCATCGAGCGCACGGGCTTCGGCGAGCAGGTGACCTGGGAGCACGTCAACCACGATGTGCTCATCGGTATCTTGCAGCGCATGAAGCCGGTGGACGACACGCTGCGGTTTGTCGGCCGCGCCATCGTTGAGGACATGAACTTCAGCCGGGTCTGCGTCGGCCGCATGCCGGTCACTGAAGTGATGGCACTGATGAAGACCCATGGCGAGAAGCTGCTGGAGCGAAATATCCGGCGCTATCTGGGCCTGCACGGCAATCGGGTCAACGAGGGCATACGCAATACCTTGCAGTCGGCCCAAACAGAGAACTTCTACTTCTTCAACAACGGGCTGACGCTGGTCTGCAACGACTTCTCTTACAACGGTTTGCAGAACAGCGATTACCAGATCAGGGTCGAGAACTTGCAGATCGTCAATGGCGGCCAGACCTGCATGACGATCTTCAAGACGCTGGAAGCATTGCAGGCGAACGGTAAGCCGCTGCCCGCGGACGCCAGTGTGCTGGTGCGCTTGTACAAGTTGCCCAAGGACAACGAAGACATCATTCTGCAGATTACCCACGCCACCAACAGCCAGAACCCGGTCGACCTGAAGGACCTGAAGTCGAACGACGAAGTGCAGGAACGCCTGGATGACAGCGTTCAGGCTCTGGGTCACGGCTATCGACGCAAGCGCACTGACGGTGCCGCCAAGCCCACAGACATCACCTCCGGCGCAGCCGCCGAGGCGATTCTCGCGGTCTGGAGATCGGCGCCACACCAGGCCAAGTTTCTGACGCGAGAGCATTTCGGAAAGCTCTATCGCGAGATCTTCGACAGCACGATCAATGGTGCGCAGACCGTCGCGGCCGTGTTGCTGTACCGGATTGCCGAGAACCATCGGCGCCGCCCGGCACAGGCGGATCCCATGTTTGTGCGCTATGCGTCGTGTTTCATTGCCATGCAGATGGGGCGTCGCTTGCTGCGGGATCTTGCCTTGTCACTCGAACGGCTGGACCACAACAGCTTCGCGACAGCAAAGCTGTTGATCGAAGAGCGCGGCGAAGACTATTTCA
>JAYSVE010000099.1:0-5320 GCA_043718725.1 Methylibium sp. | reverse complement strand
CGGGGCATGGGCGGGCTTCAAGGTTCAACGAACCAGTCTTCGACCACGAGTCCGTCGATGGTTTCAAAATGGCGCACGTTGTGCGTGACCACCGGCAGGCGCAACTCCAGTGCCGTGGCGGCGATAAATGGGTCGATTACGTCGGAGGGCCTGCCTTTGCGCCGCAGCATTGCAGTGATGACCGCCGCGCGATCGCTGATGGACGCGCTCACCGGCACCCAGCTGGGCACCGTCAGCACCAGGGCTTGAATGCGTGCCCAAAGGCGTTCTGGCGCGGGGTGCAGCAACGCGCCGAAGCGCAGCTCGTAGCGTGTCATCTCCGACGCGTAGAAGCTTCCCTTGGGCGCTGACATCACGCGCTCCGCAATCGCGGGGTTGGGCCTGGGTTTGACGAGCTCGCTCAGGACGTTGGTGTCGAGTACGACCATCATCAGGGACTCTCATCCCCGAAGTCCGGCATCTCTGGCAAACGGATTTCACTGCGCACGCTCTCCAGCGTCTCGAAGAACGACTCGTCATCGATCCCGAGAACATTGATGTAGCTGCCATCCGCTTGTTTGACCAGCGCGGCGCGCAGGGCTTCACGACCGTCCGGCAGCGGCCAGGTGTCCTCAGGGTGGGCGCGAATGGCGTCTTCGATCTGATCGGTGGTCATGGGGCCGCCTGGCAGCACATACGGTGGCGGCAAAGGCTCGCGCACTCTTGCATGCGGTAAGGCTTG
The DNA here is from genome assembly GCA_043718725.1 of Methylibium sp. GTDB lineage: Bacteria > Pseudomonadota > Gammaproteobacteria > Burkholderiales > Burkholderiaceae_C > LGRD01. Next base: position 4,599 of record JAYSVE010000099.1, on the reverse strand, counting down.
CGCGACCCCGTCGGACAGCAGCACGATGGCTTCTTTCGTCAGGGAGCGGTGGTTCGCCTTCGCTCGATCCTTCAGGCGCGTGAGAAGGTCGTCGGGCAGATTCTTGATGACCAGGGCTGTCATGGATCGACCTCCGGAAGCGATAGATAACCAGAATGGTAGCAAAACGGAAGCAAATACAGCTTCAGTCTTGTCTGGTTCTCGCGGAAAGGTGAGGACGCAAGCCGCAGATGAAGGGCCCTGTCGTTCAGCCCACCGCGCTGGCCTCGGCCTGCTTGGGCACACCCAGCGCCCGCAACACATCGCGAATGAGTTGCGCCCGCTCCTTGGGGTCGGGCGTCTCGCGTTCGATGCGCAGCTTGTCGTTGCCGGCCAGTTTGATGTGGCGGTTCTTCTGCACCAGCTCGATGATCTTCAGCGCATCCACCGGCGGGTTGGGGCGAAAGCTGATGACCATCAGCTTTGGCGCCGCGTCGATCTTCATCACGCCGTAGGGCTTGGCGAGCACGCGCAGGCGGTGCACGTCGAACAGGGTCTGGCCCTGCGCGGGGAGTTTGCCGAAGCGGTCGGTGATCTCCTCCAGCAGCGCGTCGATGTGCTCCGGCCTGGCCGCCGTGGCCAGGCGCTTGTACAGGTTCAGGCGGGTGTGCACGTCGCCGCAATAGTCGGTGGGCAGCAGCGCGGGGGCGTGCAGGTTGATCTCGGTGGTGGCGTTCAGCGGCGACAACAGGTCGGGCTCCTTGCCGGCCTTCAGCGAGCGCACGGCCTCGCCGAGCATCTCGTTGTAAAGCTGGAAGCCGACCTCCATCATGTTGCCGCTCTGGTTTTCGCCCAGCACCTCGCCGGCGCCGCGGATCTCCAGGTCGTGCATGGCCAGGTAGAAGCCCGAGCCCAGTTCTTCCATCTGCTGGATCGCCTCCAGCCGCATCGCCGCCTGCGTCGTGAGCGCTTCGACATCGGGCACCATCAGGTAGGCATAGGCCTGGTGGTGGCTGCGGCCGACACGCCCGCGCAACTGGTGCAGTTGCGCCAGGCCGAACTTGTCGGCCCGGCTCATCACGATGGTGTTGGCGGTGGGCACGTCGATGCCGGTCTCGATGATGGTCGAGCACAGCAGCAGGTTGTGGCGCTGGGCGACGAAGTCGCGCATCACCTGTTCGAGTTCGCGCTCGGGCAACTGGCCGTGGGCGATGGCGATGCGCGCCTCGGGCACCAGCGCCGCCAGGGTCTCGCGCCGGTGGGCGATGGTGGCCACGTCGTTGTGCAAAAAGTAAACCTGCCCGCCGCGTTTGAGTTCGCGCAGCACGGCCTCGCGGATCGTGCCGCTGGACTCGGTGCGCACGAAGGTCTTGATGGACAGGCGGCGCTGCGGCGCGGTGGCGATCACGCTCAAGTCGCGCAGGCCTTCGAGCGCCATGCCCAGGGTGCGTGGGATCGGCGTGGCGGTCAGCGTCAGCACGTCGACCTCGGCGCGCATCGCCTTGATGGCCTCTTTGTGGCGCACGCCGAAGCGGTGTTCCTCGTCGATCACCAGCAGGCCCAGGCGCTTGAACCTGACGCTCTGGCTGATGAGCTTGTGCGTGCCGACGACGATATCGATGGTGCCGTCGGCGATCCCTTCAAGCGAGGCTTTGACTTCCTTGGCCGAGCGGAAGCGCGACAGCTCGGCCACCTTGACCGGCCACTGGCCGAAGCGGTCGCTGATGTTCTGGAAATGCTGCTCGGCCAGCAGCGTGGTCGGCGCCAGGATGGCCACCTGCTTGCCGCCGGTGACGGCCACGAAGGCGGCGCGCAACGCGACCTCGGTCTTGCCGAAACCGACGTCGCCACAGATCAGCCGGTCCATCGGTTTGGGCGACACCATGTCCTGGATGACGGCGTGGATGGCGGCCTTCTGGTCGGGCGTTTCTTCAAAGCCGAAGCTGGCGGCGAAGGCCTCGTAGTCGTGCGCCGAAAAGCGGAATGCATGGCCTTCGCGCGCGGCGCGTTGCGCGTACAGGTTGAGCAACTCGGCGGCGCTGTCGCGCACCTGTTCGGCGGCCTTGCGCTTGGCCTTGTCCCACTGGCCCGAACCGAGCCGGTGCAAGGGCGCTTCGTCGGCGCTGACGCCGGTGTAGCGCGCGATCAGGTGGAGTTGCGCGACAGGCACGTAAAGCGTGGCCTTGTCGGCGTATTCGAGGTGCAGAAACTCGCTGGCGCCGCCGTCATTGGGGCCGAGGTCGATGTGGCGCAGCCCCATGTAGCGGCCGATGCCGTGGTTGATGTGGACCACCGGGTCGCCGATCTTCAGCTCGGACAGGTCCTTGATCAGCGCATTGACGTCGCTGACCTGTTCTTGCTTGCGTTTGCGCCGCGCTGAGGGGCTGGTCGCGAAGAGTTCGGTTTCGGTGACGAACTGGATGCCGGCCTCGCGCCACTCGAAGCCTTGCGCCAGCGGGGCGACGGCGATGGCAAATCGCTCCGTGCCGGCCTCGAACTCGGCCAGGGTGGCCACGCTGGGGGGCTCGATGCGGCTGTCGCGCAGCAACTCCAGCAGGCTCTCGCGCCGGCCCTGGCTTTCGGCCACGATCAGCACGCGCCGCGGCGCGGTGCCGATGTGAATTTGCAGTTTTTTCAGCGGCTCGGGCGCGCCGCGGTCGACGCCCAGATCGGGCAGCGGGCCGGCCCATGCGTCGGCCTCACCGCCCCGCAGCGCCAGCACCGCATGCGCTCCCGCCAGGCCAAAAAACTCCTCCGGCTTCAGGAACAACTCTTCCGGCGCCAGGATCGGCCGCTCGCGGTCGTGCTGCAAGAAGCGGTGGCGCTCGCGCGTGTCGACCCAGAAGCGCTTGAGTGCCTCGTCGACCTCGCCGTGCAGCGCCAGCGTGGCGTGCTGGCCGAGGTAGTCGAAGATGGTCGCGGTGGTGTCGAAGAACAGCGGCAGGTAGTACTCGATGCCCGCCGTGGCGATGCCGGTGCCGATGTCCTTGTAGAGCCGCACCTTGGTCGGGTCGCCCTCCATCTTTTCACGCCAGCGGGCGCGGAACGCGGCCCGTGCGTCGTCGTCCATCGGGAACTCGCGGCCGGGCAGCAGGCGCACTTCGGGCACCGGGTACAGGCTGCGCTGGCTGTCGGGGTCGAAGGTGCGGATCGAGTCGACCTCGTCGCCGAACAGGTCGACCCGGTACGGCACCAGCGAGCCCATCGGGTACAGGTCGATCAGCCCGCCGCGCACCGCGTACTCGCCGGGCGACACGACCTGGCTCACGTGCCTGTAGCCGGCGAGCGTGAGCTGGGCCTTCAGCGCGGCCTCGTTGAGTTTTTCCTTCTGCTTGAAGTTGAAGGTGTAGGCCGCCAGGAAGCGCGTCGGCGCCAGCCGCACCAGCGCGGTCGAGGCCGGCAGCAGCACCACGTCGACGTCGGCCTGCTTGCTGTGCTGGAGCAGGCGCCACAGGGTGGCCAGGCGTTCGGAGATCAGGTCCTGGTGCGGCGAGAAGGTGTCGTAGGGGAGCGTCTCCCAATCCGGGAACACCGCCACGCGCAGGCCGGGGGCGAAGAAGGGCAGTTCGGCTTCGAGCCGTTGGGTGTCGGCCGGCTCGGCGGTGACGATGGCCGTGAGCTTGCCCTGGGCGGCTTGTGCCTGGGCGTAACGCGCCAGCAACAGGCTGTCGGCCGAACCGTGCGGGCGGGGCAGGGTGAAGCGCTTTCCGGGGGCAATCGTCGGCAGTTGCATGCGTAAAGTCTGACAAACAAAGCAAATCGCCCCGCGAGGCGAATCCGCCGGGGCGATCAAGTGGCGCGATTATAGAATTCGCGCCTCCATGGCCGCCGACTCCTCCCCCGCCGACACCCCCCGCCTGTACGCCCTGGTTCCCTGTGCCGGAACGGGCGAGCGCGCCGGCGCGGCCGGCCCGAAACAGTACGCCGACATCAGGGGCCAAAGCATGGTGGCGCGCACCCTGGCGGCGCTGGCGCAGGTGCGCCGGCTCAGCGCCACGCTGGTGGTGCTGGGCCCGCTGGACAGCCAGTTCGAGCGCCACGCGCCGGCCTTTCAGGGCCGCGTGGCGCGTTGCGGCGGCAAGACCCGCGCGCAGAGCGTGGCCAACGGCCTGATCGAACTCCAGGCCCTGGGCGCACGTTCGACCGACTGGGTGCTGGTGCACGACGCGGCGCGCTGCCTGCTGCGTCCGGAGTGGGTCGACGCGCTGATCGACGCCTGCCTGGACGACGAGGTCGGCGGCCTGCTGGCGTGGCCGGTGACCGACACGCTGAAGCAGGAACGGCGCGGCCGGGTCGAACAAACCCTGGAGCGAGCCGGCACATGGGCGGCCCAGACGCCGCAGATGTTTCGCCTGGGCACGCTGCGCCAGGCGCTGGCGCTGGCCGGCCCCGCGGTCACCGACGAGTCCAGCGCGATCGAGGCGCTGGGCCTGGCGCCGCGGCTGGTGCGCGGTGACGCACGCAACTTCAAGGTCACCTGGCCGCAGGACTTCGAGATGGCCAACGCACTGATCGGGCACCGATGAACAACCCGGCAATTCGAATCGGTGAAGGTTGGGACACCCACGCGCTGGTCGCCGGCCGGCCCTTGGTGCTGGGCGGCGTGACCCTGGCCCACAG
>JAYSVE010000980.1:0-6025 GCA_043718725.1 Methylibium sp. | reverse complement strand
GGCTCGTGTTTCGCAAGCTGGAGCCCTATGCCATGGACCTGTGGGAGCACGAACTGCTGGCCTTCATGCCGCGCAAGCTCAAGCTCGCGTCGGTGGTGAAGGAGACCCACTTCGGTGGGCTGTACCAGATGCTGACGCTGGTTCGATAGCGCCCCGCCCACCCAAGCCGGTTGCGCCGCGTGGAGACCTACAAAGCCGATGTGGCCATCGTCGGAGCCGGTGGCGCCGGGCTGCGCGCCGCCATCGCCGTGGCGCAGGCCGACCCGACGCTGCGCATCGCCCTCATCTCCAAGGTCTACCCGATGCGCAGCCACACGGTGGCGGCCGAAGGCGGGGCGGCCGCGGTCACGCAGGCGCACGACAGCCTGGCGGCGCATTTCCACGACACGGTGGCCGGCGGCGACTGGTTGTGCGAGCAGGACGTGGTCGACGACTTCGTCGCCCATTCGCGCGAGGAACTGGTGCAGATGGAGCATTGGGGCTGCCCCTGGAGCCGCACCGCGGACGGCCACGCCAACGTGCGCGCCTTCGGTGGCATGGCCATCGAACGCACCTGGTTCGCCGCCGACAAGACCGGCTTCCACATGCTTCACACGCTGTTCCAGACCTCGCTGCAATTCCCGACGATCCGCCGCTTCGACGAGTACTTTTGCGTCGACCTGGTGGTGGACGAGAACCGCGTGCAGGGCGTGGTCGCGATCGACATCGCCAGCGGCGAGTTCCAGCTGATCCAGGCCAGGGCGGTGATCATCGCCACCGGTGGCGCGGGACGGGTGTTCCGCGAAAACACCAACGGCGGCATCGTCACCGGCGACGGCATGGCGCTGGCCTACCGCCACGGCGTGCCGCTGCGCGACATGGAGTTCGTGCAATACCACCCGACCTGCATGCCCGGCACCGGCCTGTTGTTCACCGAGGCCTGTCGCGGCGAGGGCGGCTTCTTGTTGAACAAGGACGGCTACCGCTACCTGCAGGACTACGGCCTGGGCCCGGCCGAACCCACACCGCGCAACAAGGCCATGGAGCTGGGCCCGCGCGACCGCTTGAGCCAGGCCTTCTGGCACGAGAAGCAAAAGGGCCGCACGATCACCGGCCCGCAGGGCGACGTGGTGCACCTGGACCTGCGCCACCTGGGTGAAAAACTGCTGCGCGAGCGCCTGCCGCAGATCTATGAGCTGGCGGTGCAATACCTCGGCGTCGACCCCGCCAAGGCGCCCATCCCGGTGCTGCCCGCCGTGCACTACACGATGGGCGGCATCAGCGCCGACGCCAAGACCGCGGCACCCTTGCCAGGCCTTTATTCGGCCGGCGAATGTTCCAGCGTCGGCATCCACGGCGCGAACCGGCTGGGGTCTAACTCGCTGACCGAGCTGCTGGTCTTCGGCAAGGTGGCCGGCGTCGAAGCGGCCCGATTCGCCAGGTCGGTGGCGCACGGCAATGCTGCCCGCATCGCCGCACTGGCCGATGCGGCGCGCACCCAGGCCCAGGCCATCGTCGCGCGCAGCAGCGCCGGCGCGGGCGGCGAACGCATCGCCACGCTGCGCACCGAAATGACCAGGAGCATGGAAGACGGCTGCGGCATCTACCGCGGCGCCAGCACGATGCAGGCGACCTGCGACAAGCTCGCCGAACTCAAGCAGCGCTACCGGCGCGTTCAGGTCGACGACCACTCCAGGGCCTGGAACACCGAATGGCTGCTCGCCATCGAACTCGGCTACCAGCTCGACGTGGCGCAGGCCATGGCGCATTCGGCGCTGAACCGGCGCGAGTCGCGCGGCTCGCACCAGCGGCTCGACGGCTTCGAGCAGCGCGACGATGTCAACTTCCTCAAGCACAGCCTGGCCCACTACCGCGGCGACGACCCGCCGCGCATCGACTACGGGCCGGTCAAGATCACCCACTCGCCGCCCGGCACGCGGGCCTATGGGGCGGCCGGTGAGAGGGCCGCCGCCCAGGCCGAGGCGGATAACAAAACCCGGGCGAACCAACATGCCTGAGCCCGGCCAGACCATCCGGATCGACGTGCTGCGCTACCGCCCGGAGCAAGAAGACGCGCCGGTGTGGCAAAGCTACCCGGTGCCGTTCACCGACGACATGTCGGTGCTGCAAGGCCTGCAGTACATCAAGGACGAGCTCGACGGCACGCTGAGCTACCGCTGGTCGTGCCGCATGGCGATCTGCGGCAGTTGCGGGATGATGATCGACGGCAAACCCAAGCTCGCCTGCCAGACCTTTTTGCGCGACCACCTGCCCGGACCGGTGCGCGTCGAGGCCTTGGCGCATTTCCCGATTGAGCGCGACCTGGTCGTGTCGGTCGACGGCTTCGTCAAGAAGCTCGCAGGCATCCACCCCTACATCATTCCAAAAGAGCCGCGCAGCCTGGCCCAGGGCGAGCACCTGCAGACGCCGCACCAACTGGAGATGTTCGAGCCGTACAGCTCGTGCATCAACTGCATGCTGTGCTACGCCGCCTGCCCGCAGTTCGGCCTGAACCCCGACTTCACCGGGCCGGGCGTGCTGGCGCTGCTGCACCGCTACAACGCCGACTCGCGCGATGGCGGCCAGGCGCGGCGCGCCGAGGTCCTCAATGCCGAGGACGGCGTGTGGACCTGCACGGCGGTCGGCTACTGCTCGGTGGTGTGCCCCAAAGGCGTGGACCCGGCGCATGCGATCAACCAGAACAAGGTCAACAGCGCGAAGGACTATTTCCTGCGCTGGCTGCGGCCCAAGGGGGAGCGCGCGTGAACCCGGCGCGCGGTCCCTACACCCGCCCGATGCAAGGCTGGTGGCGGCGCGACCGGTTCTTCATCGGCTACATGCTGCGCGAGGCCACCGCCGTGGCGGTCGCGCTCTACGCCATCGTGCTGTGCGTCGGCGTGGTCCGCCTGGCCCAGGGCGCCGCCGCCTGGAACGGCTGGCTGGAGGCGCTGCGCTCGCCGTGGTCGCTGCTGCTGCACGCGGTGCTGCTGGCGGCGATGATCTTTCATGCCTACAGCTGGTTCGACATCATGCCCAAGACGATGCCCATGATGTTCGTCGGCGGCCGGCGGGTGGCGGCGTCGACGATCTCGCGCATCGGCTGGGCCGCGGCCGTGCTCGCCTCGGTCGCGCTGTTCGCGCTGGCGCGGTGGTGGCGGCCTTGAAGCGGTCGAACGCCCCGGTCTTCTGGCTGCTGTTCGGCGCCGGCGGCATGCTGTCGGCCTTGCTCGGAAGCATGCTGGTTTTTGTCACCGGCATCGCCGTGCCGCTGGGCTGGTCGCTGGCCCCCGACCTGATGACGTATCCACGCATGCTGGCGCTGGCTCAACACTGGGCCGGCAAGGGCATCCTGTTCGTCGTCATCGCGCTGTTCGCCTGGCATGCGGCACACCGCATCTTCCACAGCCTGCACGATGTCGGCATCCGCACCGGCGCGCTGGCCCGCGCGCTCTGCTACGGCGGCGCGCTGGCGCTCACGCTGGTGCTGGCCTGGAGCCTGCTGGCCATCGGGTTTTGAGTGCCCCCAGGCCGGCCGGCGCCGACCGCCCCTCGTGGGGATCAAGCAAAGTGGCAAAGCCACGTTTCCTCGAGACCGCCCCCGGGCCGCGGCCCTGCGAAGGTCGCGCGCGCGCAGCCTGCCAAAACTGATAGTCTTGCGGCGGCATTTCAGATGCGAGCCCCGCCGTGTCAAGCCCTGCGTCGCCTGTGACCCCTGCCCCGCACATCGCCATCGTCGACGATGAGGTCGACATCACCCAACTGCTGGCCAACTACCTGCAGGGCCATGGCTTTCGTGCCACCCAATTGCACAACGGCGCGGCATTGATGGCGCTGATGCCGCAAGACCCGCCCGCGCTGGTGCTGCTGGACCTTGGGCTGCCCGGCGAAGATGGCTTCTCGATCGCGCGCCGGCTGCGCGAACACTGGCGCTGCGGCCTGGTGATCGTGACCGGCCGTGGCGACGCGGTCGACAAGGTGGTGGGCCTGGAAGTCGGCGCCGACGACTATGTGACCAAACCCTTCGACCTGCGTGAATTGCTGGCCCGCATCAAGGCCGTGCTGCGGCGCACCGCGCCGCTGGAACCCGGCGTGGCCGTCGCGCCGCGCAGTGCCTTCGGCTTTGCCGGCTGGCGCCTCGACGTCGCCGCGCGGCGCCTGACCGACCCGCAAAACCGGGACGTGGCCTTGACCAGCGGCGAGTTCGATCTGCTGTGCACGCTGGCGCAGCACCCCGGCCGGGTCTTGTCGCGCGACTTCCTGCTCGAACACACGCGCGGGCGCGAAGGCGGGCCGTTCGACCGCACCATCGACGTTCAGATCGGGCGCCTGCGCAAGAAGCTCGAAGCCGACGCCGAAGACCCGCGGCTCATCAAGTCGGTGCGCGGCGCGGGCTACATCCTCGTGCCGCCGGTCACGCTGGGCTGAGGCTGACAGGCCGCCGCACGATGCCCGCCACGCCCGAGCCAACCCCAGCGCCGCCGGGCTTCGACGAGCACAGCGTCTTTCGCAGCCTGTTCGTCGCCTACCCGGATGCGTTGATCGTGGCCGATGAGAGCGGCGCGATCGTGCTGGCCAACCCGGCGGCGGCGACGCTGCTCGGCTACGCGATTGAAGAACTGCTGGGGCTCAACGTCGATGCGCTGGTGCCCGACGCGATCCGGCCGCGCCATGCCAACTTCCGCGCCGCCTACAGCCGCAACCCGCAACCGCGGCCGATGGGCAACGACATGGAGCTGGTGGCCAGGCGCCGCGACGGCTCCGAGGTGATGGTCGAGATTGCGCTGAGCCCCCTGCGCAACCAGGGCCGGCCGCTGGTGGTGGCGGCGATCCGCGGCATTGGCGCCTACCCACGCGTGCGCCAGGCCTTGCAGCGGGCGCGCTACAGCGAACACCTGGCCCAACTGGGCCGCCTGGCGGTCGACGTGCGCGACCCGAAGATGTTTCTGCAACTGGTGCCCGCCATCGCCGCCGAGGCGCTGCAGGTCGACGTGGCGGCGGTGTTCCTGCTGGAGCCGAACGGGCTTGAACTGCGTGTCGTCAGCGGCGTCGGCCTGATCGACACCGAAGCCATCGGCGCGTGTGTGCCGAACCGCCCCGACACGCCGCCGGGCTACGTGCTGGCCCAGGCCGCCCCGGTGGTGGTGGCCGACTATCGATTCGAGCGACGCTTCAGCGTGCCCGCGGCCTACCTGGCGGCAGGCCTGACCAGTGGCCTGGCGGTGCCGCTGACCGACCGCGGCCGCACCATCGGTGCCCTGACCGTGCGCTCGCGCGAGGCTCGGCACTTTGGTGCCGACGAGCAGCGCTTTCTGGAGTCTCTTTCCAACCTGCTCGCCACCAGCCTGCAGCGCGCCCAGTCCGAAGAAGCCCTCAGCCATGCCCAGCGGCTGGAAAGCGTCGGCCAGTTGACCGGTGGCATTGCGCACGACTTCAACAACCTGCTCACCGTGATCCAGGGCAACTTGCAGGTGCTTGAAGACCTGCCGGCGCTGGCCGCCAGCACCCACGGCCTGCAACTCGTCGGCGCCGCCGCCCGGGCGACGCGGCGCGGGGCCGAGTTGACCGGCAAGCTGCTGGCCTTTTCGAGGCGCCAGGTGCTGCAGCCGATCGCGGTGGATGTCCATTTGCTGCTGACATCGCTGGCCGACATGCTGCGTCGCACGCTGGACCAGCACATCCGCATCGAGGTCGATGCGCCCGCCGGCCTGGCGCCGGTGCTGGCCGACCCGGGGCAGCTTGAATCGGCACTGCTGAACATCGCCATCAACGCCCGCGATGCCATGGCCGACGGCGGCAGCCTGCGCTTTGCGGCCCACCCCTGCGGCAGCCTGCCCAGCGCGGTGCGCCATGAGCTGGACGAGCGCGGTCCGGCGCCGATCGGCTTCGTCGCCATCTCGATCAGCGACACCGGCACGGGCATGTCCGCCGACGTCCGGGAACGTGCCTTCGAGCCCTTCTTCACGACCAAGGACACCGGCCGCGGCACCGGCCTGGGCCTGAGCACCGTCTACGGGTTTGTCAAGCAATCCAGGGGCGCCATCGTCAT
>JAYSVE010000979.1:0-6027 GCA_043718725.1 Methylibium sp. | reverse complement strand
ACCTGGGCGAGCGCGCCGACACCTCGCTCACCGGCTCCGGCGCGGTCGACCACATCGCCTTCTTCGCCGACGGCCTGGGCCCGATGCTGGCGCACCTGCGCGCGCTGGGCGTTGCGTTCCGCGAGCGCAGCGTGCCGTCGATCGGCCTGCACCAGTTGTTTCTCGAAGACCCGACCGGCGTGGTGATCGAGCTGAACTATCCCGCTGCCGAGAAGGCCGCGCTCGGCGACTGAGCGCGCGCTGGCGCGCCTCCAGATCGCCGGCGGGTGTCGCGCGACGGCGCCCAAAACAAACCGCCCCGGTTCGTGGTTGAACCGGGGCGCCCACGGACCGAGCGCAGCGGCGCTGCGCTCGTCCGTTCAGAGGCGGCTCTTGGCCGATTCCGTGTCTTTCGTGAACCACGAATCGGTGGCCTTGCGTTCCCAGTCGGCGATCTGCTTTTCGGCTTCGTCCTTGGCCACGCCGTAGCGTTCCTGGATCTTTCCGGCGAGTTGGTCGCGACGCCCGGCAACGACATCGAAATCGTCGTCCGTCAGCTTGCCCCATTGCTCCTTGGCCTTGCCGGTGGCTTGCTTCCAGTTGCCTTGAATGGTGTCCCAGTTCATTTGAAACTCCTTTGACGGTGGTTGAAAAAATCGGCCGAGGTGTCAGTTCCCGGGGCGAATCGCCAGCTCGTTCTTGACCATCTTGACGCCCTTGACCTTCATCGCAATGCTTTCGGCCGTGGTCTTCTCGGTGGCGCTCTTCGCGAAGCCGGACAGCATCACGGTGCCGTTGAGGGTCTCGACCTTGATGGCGCCCGCGTCGACTTCCTTGTTGTCGACAAAGCGCGCCTTCACCGAGGTGGTGATGGCGGCGTCATCGACATAGGCGCCGACGGATTCCTGGCCGCGGGTGACCGCGCAGCCGGCGGCGGTGAGCATGACGACGGCGGCAACGGCCGCTGCAAGAGGGGTACGGATGTTCATGGTTCATCTCCAATCAAGGTGAAAAGCAATGCTTTTGTCCGGGCGGTGATGGGCCCCACCACCCATGGGCTTCAATCAATGCCGGCGGCTCACAGATCGAGCCAGTCCTTCAGTTCGTCGGCATGGCCTTGCTCGTCGCTCAGGATGTCTTCAAGAAGGCGGCGGGTGGTTGAATCCTTGTCGCCGATCATCGCGATGATCTGGCTGTAGGCCTCGATCGCGACGCGCTCGGCGATGAGGTTGGCCTTGATCATGTCTTTCAGGTCGCTCGAGGCGTCGTACTCGGCATGGCTGCGTTTGCGCAGCGAGTCGGGTGAAAAATCGGGCTCGCCACCGAGCTCGACGATGCGCTGAGCGAGCCGGTCGCCATGCGCCGCCTCTTCGTTCGCATGCACCAGAAACTCTTCGGCGATCTTCGGCGACGCCAGCCCCTTGGCGGTGAAATGGTGGCGCTTGTAGCGCAGCACGCACACCAGTTCTGTCGCGAGGGAATCGTTGAGCAGCTTGATCACGTCTTCGCGCCACGGGCCGTAGTTCGGCGTCACGGCGCCCTGGTCCAGGCTGCGTCGCGCGGCGTCAATGGCCGCTTCGTCGAGCACCATGCGGTGCTCGACGGAGGCCAGTTGCTTGACGTTGGTGGGTTCGGTTTTGACGACCATGAAATCTCCTTTTAGTGGATGTGCGGCTCGCTGAACGACGGTGCGCTGGCGCATCCAGCCCGGTGCAGCAACTTTAGAAAAACCGCCACTCGCCCACCATCGGCGCCGGTCGTCTGGGCATGTAGGACGGCACCGCATGACCGCGTGGGAGGGCGCACCCGTCGCGGTGAAGGCGCTCCCCTTGCGGTCCGGGCGCACCCCTCGCGGTCAGGGCGGCACGGGGGCGGCCACCCGCTGCGCCGGTGTGGCGGTTTCGGGCGCCGGCGTTTGCAGCAGCGGGATCACGAAGCAGGCGTCGCCGCTGAGGCCGGCCCAGTGCAAGGCCTGGCCGGGGAGCAGCAGTTGGGCGCCCCGCCCCGAGCGCAGCCGCGCGCCGGCTTCGAGCGCCGCCTCGGGTGGCGCGCGCAGCAGGATGAAGCGCAGCGTCAGGCCGTCGCGCCTGAGGCTCAGTTCGGCCTGCGGCCAATGCGAGGGCAGGCAAGGGCAGAAGCACAGCTCCTGCGCGCCCTGGCGCAAGCCGAAGATCGACTCGATCGCGGCGCGGTGCATCCACGCCGCCGCGCCGGTGTACCAGCTCCAGCCGCCGCGCCCGACATACGGCGGCTGGCTGTACACGTCGCCGGCCATCACATAGGGCTCGATGGCGTAGACCGCGCCATGGGTCGGGCTGAACGCGCGGTGCGCCGGGCTCAGGAAGGTGAAGTAGCGGTAGGCGGCGTCGCCGCGGTCGCCGACCGGGGTCGCACCTTTCACCGAATCGGCCGTGCTGTGAGAGTGGGTCTGGGCATGCGCCTGGGCCTGCGCCATCAGGGCCCAGACACCGGCGTGCGAATACTGGCCACCGTTCTCGCGCACCCCCGGCGGGTAGGCCTGGATGTAGCCGGCGCTCGGCTGCGCATGCACCAGCGGCGGGGTCAGCAGCCGGATCAGCCCGGCATGGTGGTCGACCAGGTGTTCTTCGACCGCCGCCAGCGCAATCCGCTGCAACGCTGGGGGCGCGGCCCTGGACAGCACCGCCCAGGCCTGGGCGATCAGGTCGATGCGGCCTTCGGCATTGGTGTGCGAGCCCAGCGGCTGACCGTCGTCGAAGAAGGCGCGCTTGAACCACTGGCCGTCCCAGGCCGGGCCCTGCAGCGCCGCCTTCCAGCCGATGGCGGCGCCTTCCCAGCGCTCGGCGCGCGCGATGTCGCCACGTTCGCGCGCCAGCGGCGCGAAGCCGGCCACCAGGTGACACAGAAACCAGCCCAGCCAGACGGATTCGCCACGCCCTTCATGGCCGACGCGGTTCATGCCGTCGTTCCAGTCGCCGGTGCCCATCAACGGCAGGCCATGCACGCCCACCCGCAGGCTGCGGTCGATGGCCCGCGCGGCATGCTCGTAGACGCTGGCGCCCTGGGGGTCGACCGTGGGGGTGTAGTACGCGTCCTCGGCGCCTTCCGGAATCGGCGCACCGGCGATGAACGGCACCGCTTCGTCCAGCAGAGCGGCGTCGCCGGTGGCGCGCAGGTAATGCACAAGCGCGTGCGGCAACCACAGCAGGTCGTCGGAGAAATGGGTGCGCACACCGGCGCCCAGCGGCTCGTGCCACCAGTGCTGCACATCGCCTTCGGCGAACTGGCGCGACGCACAGCGAACGATTTGTGCGCGCAGCATCGCGGGGGCGGCCCAGGCCAGCGCCATCGCGTCCTGGAGCTGGTCGCGAAACCCGATCGCGCCGCCGGCCTGGTAGAAGCCGGCCTTGGCCCACAGCCGGCACGACACCGTCTGGTACAGCAGCCAGCGGTTGACCATCGCGTCGAACAGCGGGTCGGGCGTCTTGACCGTGGTCGCGCCGAGCAACTGGTCCCAGGCGCGGCGCACCTGTTCCATGCGCTGCACCGCCGCGGTGGCCGCGGCCACCGCGGCGAGCTGGCGCGCGGCGTCGGGGCTTTCGGCGTAGCCCATCAGGAACACCCGCTCGACCTCGTCGCCGGCGCCCAGCACCACCCGCGTCGACAGCGCGGCGCACGGGTCCAGCCCGCTGCCGCTCTGCTGGGCGAAATGGTCCGGCAGCACCAGCCGCCCGCGCGCGTCGAAGCATTCGCGGCGGTCGCAGGTCCAGTCTTCGCCTTCGTCGGTGCGATCGGAGCGGTCGCCCGCGCCGGCCAGGCCGAAGAATGCCGTGCCATCGCCGAAGCCGGCCGAGCGCTCGGTCTGGGTGCACAGCAGCGCGGTGAGTTTTCGCTCGCGCTGGGCGTCGGGTTGGCCGGCGACGCCGGCTTCGGGCAGGCGTTGGCGGTACAGCGCGGTGTGCACCGTGGCGCGGTCGCTGCGGTTCGCGCCCATCATCCATTCGGCGATGCCGACGACGCGCAACTGCTGGGTGCGGGTGCCGCGGTTGTTGATGCGCAGGCGCACCTGCTTCACCGAGGTCTGCGGGTCGACACACCAGGACACGGTCACCTCGACCTCGCCGCGGCGGTGGCTGATGACGCTGTAGCCCTGGCCGTGGCGCACCTGGTAGACGGTGCGGTTGCCGGCGCTGTCGTCACCCCAGGCGTTGGGGGTGGCGCTCCACACCTGCATCGTGCGGCGGTCCTGCAGCAAGAACCACTCGGACGGCGGGTCGCATACCGGGTCGTTGGACCAGGCCGTGAGCTGGTTCAGGCGGCTGTTCACGGCCCAGGTGTAGCCGCCCCCGGCCTCGGAAATCTGGGCCCCGAAGGCCGGGTTGGCCAACACGTTGACCCAGGGGCGGGTCGGGCGCGATCGCGCGCTGACATCGAAGCGGAACTCCCCCGAGCCGGCGACGAACTCGCCGGTCGCGACCGGCGCGGCGGTGCGCGCGCCGGAGATCACCGCCACCGCGGCGCTCGAGGTGCCATGGCGCTGCTCGAAGGCCTGCTCGTGAAGCTCGTTCCAGTCCTGCACGTGGTGCGCCAGCGGGCGACCGTCGGCGTTCAGGCGGACGCGCGCCAGGCGTTGCAGCGTGCTCAGCTCGCCGGGGCTCAGTTCGTCGGCGCGCAGCAGGTGAAAGCCGGTCGTGGACGGGCCGGTCAGGTTGGCCTCGGCGCCGCTGTCGGCGACGTGGCGTTCGCGCAGCGCCGAGATCTCGCGGTGCAGGGCCATCTCGTAGGACGCCGCTTCGGCGTTCACCACCACCAGGTCGCAGGCGATGCCGCCCCACGACCACAGGCGCAGCGCCTGGGCCATCGAGCGCAGCAGGCCCTGGCCCTGCGGCACGCCGGCGGACACCAGGACGATCGGCCGGTCGCCCGAGATGCCGAAGCGCCACAGCAGGCGCCGGTCGCAGACCTCGGTGGCCGCACCCGCCAGCGGCGCGGCCGCAACAGGGTTCCGCGCCGCGCCACCCTTGGGCCGGGTCAGGCTCAACACCAGGGCCGTGGTCAGCGACTGCACCGCGGTGAAGTTCTCGGCACTGATGCGCAGCGTGCGCAGGCGAATGCCGGTGAGCGTGGCCGACATCAGCGAGGCCCGTTGGATGTGGCTGGCCTGGCGGTACTTGTCGATCACCGCGCGCAAGGTGGCGCCGTTGTCGCAGGCCGCCGTCGCGAAGGTCAGCCTGGCCTTGCCGTTGGCAGCAATGCGCAGCCGCACCGCCAGCGCGCACACCGGGTCCAGCCCGGTGTCGAGGGTGCCGTCCCCCGGCGCCACCGGCACGCCGTCGAACGCGGCCAGCGGCTGGCTGGTGGCACGGTTGCGGCCGGCCCAGCGCTGCCGGTCGGTCTGCACCTGCACGCCCAGCACCTGGGGGTCGGTGTCGGCCAGGAAATGCGCGGCCTGCAAGCCCTGCTCAGTTGCCAGCCTGGGCTTGCGCTCGAACACCAGCGCCTGGTGTTCGGACTGCCATTCGGCGCGCAGGAACAGGTTGCTGAAGGCCGGGTGGGCTTCATCGGCGCGCGGGTCCGCCAGGGTCACTTCAAAGGCGGACAGCAATTCGATGTCGAGCGGGCTGTCGGTCAGGTTGTGCAGCTCGATGCGGCGGAACTCGATGTCGTCCTCGGGGCTGACCCAGACCGTGGTGTGGGCCTGCACGTCGTGCCAGGCGGCGTCGAAGCACACCCGGTCGGCATGAAAGATGCTGAGGTAGTGCGCGGCGGGGTCGGGTGCCGGGTGCTGGGTGATCGAGGCCAGCCGCACTCCCGGTGGCGCCGGTGGCGCCATGACCGAGGACAGGAACGAGCTTGACGCCGAGTTCGAATCCGCCGCCGGCGAGGCGGCGCCGCGGCGCTCGTCCGACCAGCGCAGGTAGAAAAAGCTGCCCAGGTTGTCGCGCAGCGCATCGTCGCGCCAGCGGGTGATGCCGGACTGGCCCCATCGGCTCCAGCCAGCGCCATTGGCCCGCAGGGTGACGCTGTAGCGGCCATTGCTCAGCACATGGGTGGGTTCGGGTGTGGCGG
>JAYSVE010000978.1:0-6032 GCA_043718725.1 Methylibium sp. | reverse complement strand
TGAGCATCAAGCTCGGCGTCAAGATTTCGGCGGTCAAGTCGGGCAAGAAGGGCGTGGTGGTGGCCTACACCGACGCTGCCGGCGCCGAGCAATCGCTGGGCTGCGACAAGTTGATCGTCTCGATCGGCCGGGTTCCCAACACCACCGGGTTGAACGCCCAAGGGGTCGGGCTGCGGCTCGACGAGCGCGGTTTTGTCGACGTCGCCGACGACTGCAAGACCAGCCTGCCCAATGTCTGGGCCGTGGGCGACGTGGTGCGCGGCCCGATGCTCGCGCACAAGGCCGAGGAAGAAGGCGTGGCGGTCGCCGAGCGCATCAAAGGCCAGCACGGCCATGTCAACTTCAACACCATTCCCTGGGTCATCTACACCAGCCCCGAGATCGCCTGGGTGGGGCAGACGGAGCAGCAGCTCAAGGCCGAGGGCCGCGCCTACAAGGCCGGCACATTTCCCTTCATGGCCAACGGGCGGGCCCGTGCGCTGGGCGACACCACCGGCATGGTGAAGTTCCTGGCGGACGCTGCGACGGACGAGATTCTGGGCGTGCACATCGTCGGGCCGCAGGCCTCGGAGCTGATTGCCGAAGCGGTGGTGGCGATGGAATTCAAGGCGTCGGCCGAAGACATTGCGCGCATCTGCCACGCGCACCCGTCGCTGAGCGAGGCCACGAAGGAGGCCGCGCTGGCGGTGGCCAAGCGCACCTTGAATTTCTGATGCGCGGCCCCGTGGCGGCGAGACCTGCCAGAAAGGCGGCCCTCGAAACAAGCCCGCACGGGACTGCGGCCCTGCGCTGAGCGCCATCGTTCATGCAGGTTCGCGCGCTTTATGAACAGACGCTGGCTGCGCGCGGCTACCGAACCGACCCGGCGCAACTGCGCGCCATTGCGGCACTGGAACGCTGCGAAGGCGAATGGGCAGACTACAAGGCGCGCCGAAGCAATGCGCTGACCAAGCTGGTGGCGCGCCCGCCGATCCCGCGCGGTGTTTACTTGCACGGCGGTGTGGGCCGGGGCAAGAGCTTCCTGATGGATTGCTTCTTTCAAGCGGTGCAGCTCAAGCGCAAGACGCGGCTGCACTTTCACGAGTTCATGCGCGAGGTGCACCGCGAGCTGGCCGAGCTGCATGGCACGGTGAATCCCTTGCAGGAGCTTGCCAGGCGGATGGCGTTGCGCTTTCGCCTGATCTGCCTGGACGAATTCCATGTGGCCGACGTGACCGACGCGATGATTCTTCATCGCCTGCTGCAAGCCCTGTTCGACAACCGGGTGAGCATCATCACGACCTCCAACTTTCACCCGGATGCGCTGTATCCCAACGGGCTGCACCGCGACCGCGTCCTGCCGGCGATCGCGCTGCTCAAGGCCAGGCTGGAGGTTGTCAGCGTGGACAACGGTCAAGACTATCGCCAGCGCACGCTCAAGGAACTGGGCCTGTACCACGTGCCGCCGGGCGCAACTGCGGACGCCGCGATGAGCCGTGCCTTCGATCGCCTGGCCGAAGCCCGGGACGAGAGCGCGATGTTGCGCATTGAGCACCGTGAATTCCCGGCTCGGCGACGCGCCGGGGGCGTCGTCTGGTTTGACTTCAAGGTCTTGTGCGGTGGCCCGCGCTCGCAGAACGACTACCTGGAACTGGCGACGCAGTTCCACACCGTGTTTCTTTCCGACGTGCCGCAAATGTCTCCGCGGCTGGCCTCGGAGGCACGCCGTTTTACCTGGCTGGTGGATGTGTTGTACGACCGGCGCGTCAAGCTCATCATGTCGGCCGAGGTCCAGCCCCCGGACCTGTACACGGAGGGACCGATGGCCCACGAATTCCCGCGCACCGTGTCCCGGCTGAACGAGATGCACTCGGCCGAGTTCCTGGGCCTGTCGCGACGCGACGTCGACACGGCATTGACATGAACCGACCCTGGGCCTGTCTGCTGCTTTGCGCTGCAGGGTTCGCGAGCCCCATTGCCGGCGCCGACCCTGACGCCGAACAAGAGGTCGAGCGTGAACAAGGGATCGAGCGTGAACGCATCGCCACGCAGCGGGCCGAGGTGGAAGCCAAATTGACCCAACGCTTGGCCGTTTGCCGCGAGCGCTTTGCCGTCACCGACTGCATCGAAGACGCGGAACGCGAGCGCCGAATGGCGCTGGCACCGTTGCGGCGCCAGGCCAATGAACTTGACGATGTGCAGCGCAGACAGCGCGCCGCTCGCCGCCTGGACGCGATTCGCAGCAAAACGAGCGAGGCCAGGGCTCGGGACACCGAGGCCGAGGTGCGCGAGTTGGCAACTTCGCAGCGCAAGGCGATCGTTGCACCGGCCGACGACGTGGCGCCGTCATCCGCGGCAGCGCGCGAAGTCAAGGAGAAACCGGCCCGCAGCGGGGTCGCCACCCCACGGCCCCGCGCGGTGAAGGGTCGTGCCGGCCTGCGCCAGAAGGACGCCGCCCGCCAAGGCGCGCTGGAGGCACGGCAAAAGGAGGCGCAAGCGCATCGAGAAGCCGTGACGCAACGCAACCTCGAGCGCGCGCGCCGTGGCAAGACCGCCGCCCCGCTGCCGGTTCCCTGAAGCGCCGACCCTCGTTGACCCCGGGGCCGGCCCGGCCGCTGCGCCGTTAAAGGGCTTCGACTCGAACCAGCGCCAGTGACAAATTGTCGCCACCCCCGCGGGCGCGTTGGCGTGCCTTGGTGACCAGCATTTCACTGGACTCACGCGGCGACAAGGTGTTCACGATGGCGCCGATTTCGCGCGGGGTGAAGTAGTGCCACAGGCCGTCGCTGCAGGCCATGATGCTGTCGCCGATTTCCAGCCGGGCGATGTGGTGGTGGCTCAGCGGCGGATCCTGGTTGGTGCCCAGGCAACCGGTCAGCAGGTTGGATTGAGGGTGGTTGTTGGCTTCTTCTTCCAGAATCTGCCCTTCGTCCACCAGGCGCTGCACATAGGAATGGTCGACAGTGCGCGACACCAGGTTCGCGCCACGGAAGTGGTAGATGCGCGAGTCCCCCGCATGAACGATGTCGCATTCACGGGACGGGGAGATGATGAATGCCGCCAGCGTGCTGTGCGGCTCTTCCTCGGAGGTGATGGCCGTCAACTTGATCATCAGGTGGGCTTCGAGCACCAGCTGCTTGAGCGCCTCGGCCGTGTTTTCGCGGCTCGGGGCGAAACGCTCGAAGAGCTGCTGAGCGGTGAGAATGACCTGGTCAGCGGCCTTGCGCCCGCCGCTTTTTCCGCCCATGCCGTCGGCCAGCACGCCCATCAGGCAACCCGGAACCCGGTCATGCGACAGGATCTGCACCTGGTCCTGCTGGTAGGCGCGGTCACCGCGATGCAGACCCGTGGAGCCGCTGAGTCTGTAGGCCTGGGTCGCTTTGCTCATGATCGAAAACTATAATCGCATTGCGCTCCAGCAATTCGCGCAATACCCGGGACAAAGTCGCTTCTCGATGAACAATGACAATCTGCATTCGCTGCCGCGCTTCCTGATCGAGCTGCGCATGGCACATGCAGACCTCAACAGCCTGATCGATCAGGCGAGCGTTGACGAGCCCGGGGACGAACTGGTTTTGCGCCGGCTCAAGAAGCGCCGCCTGTTGTTGCGGGACCAGATCTCGCGCATTGAATGCGAACTCGACCCGAAGGAGCCTGCTTGAGGCCACAGGCGGACGACCCGGCGGGGTCACAAGGAAATGTGGCTTTGCCACTTTCCTTGATCCCCGCGGGGGACGGCCGGCCGCGGCCGGCCTTGGGGCGCTCATGAGTTCTCTGGCCCAGGCGGTGGCCGATGCGTTTGCCTCCGGCGGCGCGTTGGCGCGTGCCGATTCGAGTCATGTCGAGCGCGATGTGCAGCTGCAGATGGCGCTCGGTGTGGCCCAGGCCATCGAGGAACGCAGCACGTTGGTCGCCGAGGCCGGTACCGGAGTCGGCAAGACCTTCGCCTACCTGGTGCCCACGCTGCTCAGCGGCGCGCGGGCGCTGATCAGCACCGCCACCAAAAGCCTGCAGGACCAGTTGTTCCTGCGCGACCTGCCGCGCTTGCGCGACGCCATGAACTTGCCGGTCAGCGTGGCGCTTTTGAAAGGACGTGGCAGTTACCTGTGCCTTCACCGGATGAACCAGGCCCGTCAGGCAGCCCAATTGCCCGACCGCTGGGCGGTGCGCACCTTGGCCAAAGTCGAACAGTGGTCGCATCAGACGGTCAGCGGCGATCTGGCCGAGCTGCAAGGGCTGGACGAACGCAGCAGCGTCATCCCCCTGGTCACATCGTCGCGAGAGAATTGCCTGGGCCAGGAGTGCCCGGAATTCCGCCGCTGCCATGTGGTCAAGGCACGCAGAGAGGCGATGTCGGCCGACCTGGTCGTGGTCAATCACCACCTGTTCTTTGCCGACATGGCGCTGCGTGACACCGGTGTGGCCGAGTTGCTGCCCAGCGTGGACGTGGCGATATTCGACGAAGCGCACCAGCTCGCCGAAGCCGGCGTGCAATTCTTGGGCACCCAGTTGGGGACCGGGCAGGTGCTCGATTTCGCGCGCGACATGCTCGGCATCGGCCTGAGCCAGGCCCGGGGTCTGCTGCCCTGGCAGGAACTGGCTTCGGCCTGCGACCGGGCGTCGCGGGAATTGCGTCTTGCCGCGGTGGGGGCGCTGCGCGACCTGCGGGGCACGCTCAAGCTGCGTTGGGACGAGCGTGCCTCGGGGAGTGACTTCTTGCAAGCGCTGGACGGCGTTGCCACTTCCTGTGAGGTGGCATTGGCGGGCCTCGACCAGGTGAGCGAGTTGTCGCCCGATTTCATCAAGCTGGCGGAGCGAGCCAAGCATTTGGTGCAGCTTGCGCAGCAGTTTGGCTCGGCTGCGGCGACCGCCAACGTGCGTTGGATCGAAGTCTCGCCGCACCAGGCTCGGTTGGTGGAATCGCCACTGGACATTCGCGACGCATTGCGTGAACAGATGAGCGCTGCGCCGAAGGCCTGGGTGTTCACCTCGGCCACCCTGGGTGACGACGATCGGCTCTCGTGGTTCACCGAATCCGCGGGCCTCGAAGGCGCTCGAATCCTGCGGCTCGGCAGCCCCTTTGCCTACGCCGAGAACGCGCGCCTGTACATTCCTGGCCGGTTCCCAAAACCCAACGAAGCCGGCCACGCACCGGCGGTCGCGGCGCTTGCGGCCCGCTGCGCACGCGCACTTGCGGGACGTACCTTTGTGCTGACCACCACCTTGCGCGCGCTGCAGACGATCGGCGGGCGGCTGCGCGAGGAGTTTGAGGCGCAGCGCGACGACATTCAGGTGCTGCTCCAGGGGCAATTGCCCAAGCGCCAACTGATGCAGCAGTTCCTGGCCCAACCACGATCGGTGCTGGTCGGCTCGCAGAGTTTCTGGGAAGGCATCGACGTGCCTGGCGACGCGCTGCAATGCGTGCTGATCGACAAGCTGCCGTTCCCGCCCCCGAACGACCCGTTGGTCGAGGCGCGAGTCAAGCGGCTCGAGGCCGAAGGCCGCAATCCGTTCGCGGACTACTTTGTGGCCGAAGCCGCGGTGTCGCTCAAGCAAGGGGCCGGTCGGCTGATCCGCAGCGAAACCGATCGCGGGCTGCTGGTGATTTGCGATCCGCGCCTGGCAGCCATGAACTACGGGAAACGCTTGTGTCAGGCGATGCCGCCGATGACCCGGGTGGCCTCGGAAGCCGAGGCGCTGGAGTGGCTGGCCGGGCTTTTCAGCGAGGCGCCGGCGGCCTGATCGGGCCTACCAGAATTGCCACCAGGCGCGCGGTTTGCCGCTCAGGCTGGCGGCACTGAATGTTGTCTGTGGAAAGTTCTTGCGCAGCACGCGGTCAACATCGTCACGCAGTTGATCGAGGCCGAGGCGGTCATAGGACTGCACCATGATGAACAGCGCCTCTTCAGCAGCCGGAGACTGCTGAAACTCCTTCACGGTCTGCTGGGCCCGATTGACCGCCGCCACATAGGCACCACGCCGAAAGTAGTAGCGCGCCACATGGACTTCGTAGGCGGCCAGCGAGTTGACGATGTAGTTCATTCGAACCCGTG
>JAYSVE010000977.1:0-2602 GCA_043718725.1 Methylibium sp. | reverse complement strand
AACCGCTATCGCAGCAGATCGAACAAGGTTCGGGCGACCACTTTCGTCGCGCGTCGCAGGTCGTCGATCTCGATGTGCTCATCCGCCCGCTTGGCATTGCTCTGCAGCACCGTGCGCGGGCCGCAGCCGTACAGCACGGCCGGAATGCCGCGCTCGCAATACAGCCGCGCATCGGTGTAGAGCGGCGTGCCAGAGGCCAGGATGGCCTCGCCGAACACCGCGCTGGCGTGCTGGCACAGCGCGTCGACCAGCGGCTGGTTGCCGGCCAGCGGCTTGAGCGCATGGGCCAGCAGGATTCGTTTGATGTCCACCGTGATGCCGGCAGAGGCCGCCACCGCCTGCTTGATGACGCGCCGCAGCGTGGCTTCCACCTCGGCCGGGTTTTCTTCAGGGATCATGCGGCGATCGAGCTTGAGCACCACCTTGCCAGGAACCACGTTGGTGTTGCTGCCGCCGTGGATCAGGCCGACGTTGAGGTAAGGGTGGGTGATGCCCTTGACCTGGCTGGTGATCTGCTTGTTGAGGGTGTTCTGGTGGTACAGCGCGTTCAGGATCAAGTTCGCCGCCTGCAGCGCGTCGACCGCGGTGTCGGGCACCGCCGCGTGGCCGGCCTTGCCATGCACCGTCACCTCCAGTTGCAGGCAGCCGTTGTGGCCGGTCACCACCTGGTAGCTGAAGCCGGCGGCGATCAGCAGGTCGGGCTTCGTCAGGCCCTGCCGCAGCAGCCAGCCGGGGCCGAGTTCGCCGCCGAACTCTTCGTCGTAGGTGAAGTGCAGCTCGACACCGCCCTTGAGTTGAGCCTTCAAGGATTCAATCGCGCGGGTCGCGAAGGTGAAGGTCGCGAAGTCGCATTTGCTCACCGCCGAGGCGCGGCCGTAAAGCCTGCCGTCCTTGATCTCGCCGCCGTAGGGGTCGTGCGTCCAGCCTTCGCCGGGCGGCACGACGTCGCCATGGGCGTTCAGCGCAATCGTCCGGCCCTCCGCGGCGTAGCGGCGCCGCACGATCAGGTTGGTGATGGATTGCAGCCCGTGGCGCTTCACGTCGGCCTCGGGCACGGGATGCTTTTCGGCGTCGAAGCCGAAGTCCTTCAGCAACTCGGCCGTGCGCTCGGCATGCGGCGCGTTGTCGCCGGGCGGGGTGTCGGTGGGCACCCGCACCAGCGCCTGAAGAAAGCGCAGTTCCTCGTCGAAGTGGGCGTCGACCCAGGCGTCGAGCGCTGGGTGGGGTTGGGTCATGACAGCTCGCGGGCCAGTTGATTCAACACATGCTGGAACGCCTGCACGCACAACTGCGTGTCGTCGGCGCTGATGCTTTCCAGCGGGTTGTGGCTGATGCCGGAATTGCCACCGCGCAAGAACAGCATGGCCTGCGGCATCAGCTCGTGCAGCTTCATCGCGTCGTGGCCGGCGCCGCTGGGCATGCGGTGCGGCGGCAGGCCCAGCGAGGCGACCGCGGCCTCCCAGCGCGCCTGCCAGGCCGGCGCGCTGGGCGCGGCGGCGGCGCGCAGCGTTTCGTCGATGGTGTAGTGCAGGCCGCGCCGGGCGGTGATGCGCTTCAGCTCGGCCAGCACATCGGCGGCGCAGGCGTCGCGCACCTCGTCGGTGGTGGCACGGATGTCCAGGCTGAACCGGCAGCGCCCGGGCACCACGTTGATCGACCCGTTGGGCACGTGCAGCATGCCGATGGTGCCGACCACCTGCGCAACCGATGCGGCGCGTTTCTCGACGAACAGCGCGAGTTCGGCCACCGCCGTGGCCGCGTCGCGCCGGCTGTGCATCGGCGTGGTGCCGGCGTGGCTGGCCAGGCCGATCACCTCGCCCGTGTAGCGCACGCTGCCGTTGATGGAGGTCACCACGCCCAGCGGCAGGTCAAGCTCGTTGAGCACCGGGCCTTGCTCGATGTGGACTTCGACGAAGCCCAGGTAGTGCGCCGGGTTGCGCCGGAGCGCCGCGATGGCCTCAATCGTGGCGGGCCGGCCGGCGGCGCGCATCGCGTCGCGCAAGCTGACGCCGTCGGCATCGATCTGCTCCATCCAATCGGCGTTGAATTGCCCGATCAACGCGCCCGACCCCAGGAAGGTGGCCTGGTAGCGCTGGCCTTCTTCTTCGGCAAACGCCACCAGCTCGACGCCGAAGGGCAGGCGCCTGCCGGCGCGGTGCAGCTCGCGCACGCACACCATGGGCACGAAGATGCCCAGCCGGCCGTCGTACTTGCCGGCGTTGCGCACGGTGTCGAAGTGCGAGCCGGTCAGCAGACGCTTTTGCGCGGCTTCGTTGGCGTCGCCGTTGCCGTGATAGACGCCGACCACGTTGCCCACCGCGTCGATGCTCACCTCGTCGAACCCGCAGTCCCGCATCCAGCGCAGCAATTGCGCCTGACAGGCCTGGTGCGCCTCGGTCAGGTAGGTCACGGTGAGCTGGCCCAACTCCGCGTGGCCAGGATCGGAGTGGCGCGCCAGCAGCTCGGCGCAGTCCCACACCTGGTTGCCCAAGGTCGGCGTCACGCCGAATTGGTCGTTCAGGCGAATCTCGGCAATGCGGTGAATGTTGCGCAGGCATTCGGCCAGCTCGAACTCGGCATGGCCTTGCAGGCGGCGCTCGAA
>JAYSVE010000976.1:0-15069 GCA_043718725.1 Methylibium sp. | reverse complement strand
GGCATGGCGGCGGCCGACTACATCTGCACCACCGCCGATCGGCGCGCCTTTCCCGGCGGGTTCGGCGTCATCAGCGCGGCCCAGCTCCCGATGCTGGTGACCGGCGTGGCGCTGGGCATCATGCTGTTGATCTTTGTCGACCAATTGATGCAGCGCTCGGTCGACAACACCGACGCGGGCAGCCGGAAGCTGGGCTGAAGGCCCGTCATTTTTTGCAGGGCGATGGCGGGCGGGATGCCGACCGGGAATTCCGGCCCGCGACCTGGATCAGACGGTGCTGGCGCGCCCGTTGGTGCGTCCAAGGAGACCATCATGCGAGCCCGTCCCCGTTCATTGCTCGTCTCATGCCTCACGGCCGCGTTTGCCGCCGCCGCCGTCCCGGTCGCGACGGCGGGCAGCGTCAGCGTCAGCTTCGTCAACGAGGCCCGCTTCGCGGATGCCGGCACCACGCCTTGGGAGGCGTCGGCCAATCTGGCCGCGCTGGCCGGCCACCTGAAAGCGCTGGGGCGGCGCCATCTGCCGGCCGACGATTCGCTCAAGCTGGAGCTGCTCGACGTGGACCTGGCGGGAACGACGCGCCCCTCGCGCCACGCCGGGCGCGACCAACGGGTGGTCAAGGGCCTGGCCGACGGGCCGCGCATCGGCGTGCGCTTCGTCCTGGAGGCGCCTGGCAAGCCCTTGCTGAGTGGCAACGAGACGTTGACCGATCTGAGCTATGCCCATCGCCTGCCGGCGGGCCGGGGCTCGGACCCGCTGCACTTCGAGAAGCGAATGCTCGAGGCCTGGTTCAAGGCCCGCATCGTCGAGCGCCGCGCCGCTGGCGACTGAGAAACCGAGGGTCCGGTTGCTCCCGATTTGTGAGAAGCTCCCGCGCAGACCACCTGGCAGGGAACGCTTGATATGACCATCACCATCCGCCGGGCCTCGACCAAGGACGCCGCGGCACTGGCCCGCATCATGAACGACCCAGCCGTCTACGCCGGGCTGATGCAACTGCCGTACACCGATGAAGAAGTCTGGCGCACCCGGCTGACCGACGCGTTTGGCCCCGGCAAGACCGATCTGCTGCTGGTCGCTGAAATCAATGGCGAGGTGGTGGGGTCGGCGGGTTTGCATCCGGTGGGTCCTGCGCTGCGACGTCGCCACGCGCTGACCCTGGGCCTGTCGGTGCTGCGCGAAGCGCAGGGCAAGGGCGTGGGCTCGGCGCAGATGCAGGCCATGTGCGACTACGCCGACCGCTGGGTCGGCGCGCTGCGCATGGAGCTCACCGTGTACTGCGACAACGCGGCGGCGATCCACCTCTATCGCAAGTTCGGCTTCGAGATCGATGGCACGCTTCGGGGCTATGCGATGCGTGACGGGCAGCTTGCCGATGCCCATTCGATGGCGCGTTTTCACCCCCATCCGCCACAGATCGGGCGCGCTTGAGAACTGGGTCTGGCGGAGCCATGCCGACGCGGTCGGGCGCTCACGTTGACCCGCGCCGCGCGGTCGGGTTGGCCCGAATCGCCGCTGGCGTTATCGTTGCCGGATGCCGAGCCATTCGACCCACCGGAATTCATCGCGCTGTCGACGGGCCGTGGCGGCGCTGGTGTTGCAGTCCGTGTGTCTGCCATGGGCCGGCGCGCAGGCCCCGCCACCGAGTCGACCACCTGGCGTCGAGCCTGCCGCATTGGCCGATGGCAAGCCGGCTTCGGATTCGCCCGCGACCTTGGTGCAATTGTTTCTGGAAGCCTGTGTCGCCCACGGTGGCCGCACCGATGCGGTGATCGATTGGGCACTGGGCCGGGGCTTCGAGCCGCTGGACCCTTCTCGCATCGGCGCCGAGGGCCTGCTGGGCGGCAGCGCCGGCACGGTGCTGGCCAAGCCGGGCAGCGCGGGCGCCGTGCTGCTGGCGGCGGACCAGGACCAGCGCTGCCTGGTGTGGGCGGAGCAGGCCCACGGCCCGAAACTGCGCAGCGCGTTCCAGCGCATGGTCGCCGGCCTGGGCGTGCCGGGCGCACGTCTGCGCAACGTGATCGACCGCAACGTGAACCGTGGTGGGACCTGGCGCAACCAGTCGCAGTGGCGCTACCGGCGCAGCGGCGGCGAGGTCGACTTCGGCCTGGGCAGCGCCACCACCCTGCTCAACGCGCCCGGCGCGCAGTTGCTTCATTTTGTGCCGCTGGCGTCGGCGGCGACGCCCGCCCGCGATGCGGCGGCGCCGCGCTAGCCGGCCCGCCGCAGCTCGCCCGCGGGCACCGGCTGGGTCGCCGCGGGCGCCGATTCAGGCGCCGGTCCCGGGCTCCATCCAGCGCCTTGCCGCGGACTCGACCATCGCCGACAACGGCGTGCCCTTGTGCCGCTGCGCGCGCAGCCAGCGCGCGCCGTTGCCTTCGAACAGCGTGTCGCGGATCAGGTTGTTGGCGTCCAGCCCCTGCAGGTCCAGCGCATGCGCGTCGACATTGGCGAGCGTGCGCACGATGTCGTCGCGCAGTTTGATGCGCTGCTTGGTCTTGGGGTCGACGATCTCGCCGTCCAGCCCGAAGCGGCATGCCTGGAAGCGGTTGAAGGTGTAGACGAGGTAGTCGTCTTCGGTCGGCTCGAACGGACGCGCCTCGCGCAGGTAGCGGCAGATGGATTGCAGATAGCAGGCCAGCGCGGCGGCCAGTTCCACGTTCAGCGGCGTGTCGCAGACCCGCAGTTCGATGGTGCCGAACTCGGGCTTGGGACGGATGTCCCAATAGAAATCCTTCATCGACTCGACCACGCCGGTGCTGGCCATCTTGTCGAAGTAATGGCCGAACTCGCGCCAGGTCAGGCAGAACGGCGCACGGCCCGACAGCGGGAACGCGAACACCGAATTCAAACGCGCCGAGTCGAAGCCGGTGTCGACGCCCTGGACATAGGGCGATGAGGCGCTGAGCGCGATGAAGTGCGGCACGTAGCGCGACAGCGCGTGCAGCAGCCACAGCGCGCGGTCGCCGTCTTCGCAACCCACATGGACATGCTGGCCGAACACGGTGAACTGCTTGGCCAGGTAGCCGTACAACTCGCTGATGTAGTGGAAGCGCTCACCGGGATAGATTTGCTGCTCGCTCCAATGCTGGTAGGCATGGGTGCCGCCCCCGGCAATGCCGATGTTGAGCCTGCGGGCGGCCTTGGACAATTGATCACGCAGGTCGCGCAACTCGGCCAGCAGCGGGTGGTGGCTGCGCTGGATCGAGGTGCCGATCTCGATCATGCTGCGGGTGATCTCGGGCTTGACGTCCCAGGCGCCCGGGTGGCCCTTGAGCACGCGCAGCAGGTCGTCGGCCTGCGGCGCCAGGTCGAAGTCGTGCGTGCTGACGAGTTGCAGCTCCAGCTCCACGCCAAGCGTGAGGGGTTGCGATGGGGTGAAGTCCTGCAGCGGCATGGGGCTCAGCGCTCGTGGCATTCGCGCGCGATGCGGCGCAGCGACAGTTGGGTCCACACCGGCCCGGTCAACTGCATCAGCGTGGTGGCCAGCAGCAGGGCCTGCAGCGCCTGGCCGTCGATGCCGGGCAGTTGCGAGGGCAGGACAAAGGTGTCGGCGGCCAGCAGCACCGCCAGGCTGCTCATGGGTTGCAACGCCAGTGTCAGCGCGGCGGCCTGGCGCCAACCCAGGCCGCTGACGCGGGCCAGGGCCGCGACCGCCAGGCCGGTGCCCGCCAATCGCGCCGCGATGATCGCCAGCGCCCAGGGCCACAGCTGCCACAGGCCGTCCACCGTGAACAGCAGGCCCAGGCAGATGAACAACAAGACGTTGAGGATGGCGCCGGCCGAGCCGAGGTGCGGCTCCACGGTCAGGCCATGCGCCATGCGCGCGCGCGCCGTCATGCCCGCCACCAGCAAGGTCAGCAGCGGCGACAGTTTCCATTGCGCGGCCAGCATGCTGGCGGTGATCACCAGCGCAATCTGCAGCACCGGCATGGCCGGCGTGCCGCGCACCAGCGGGCTCAGCCGGTCGAGCGCAAAACCCATCGCAAGCCCCAGCAGGAACGAGCCGCCGATGACAAGCATCGCGCTGGCGAGTGCGGCCAGGCCTTCATCCAGTGGCGTCGTCGATTCCGACGCCAGCGCGACCCCCAGCACTTTCAGGCCCAGAACCGCGATGACGCTGTTGATGGCCGTCATCATCAGCAAACGTTCGGTCACCTGCCCGCGCGACTGCGACTCGTGCGCGGCGGTGAGCACGATGACGGATGACGTAGACAGCGCCACCGTGCCCACGAACGCTGCCGAGAGCAGCGGCGCGCCAAGCGCCACCAGCACAGCGGCCACCATCCCACCGCACAAGGCGGCCTGCATCACGCTGCTCAGCGCGAACCAGGGGTTGTCGACGAGCCAGCGCGGACGGATGCGCGTGCCCAGCTCGAACAGCAAGGCGCCGATGGCCAGATCGATCAAGGGCTTCCAGACGTCGAGGTCGGCGCGGTCGAGCAGGCGCAGCAACAACGGGCTGGCGATGGCGCCCATCAGCATGTGGCCGCAACTGCGCGGCAGGCGCCAGGTGCGGTGCAACGCTTCGGCCAACAACACCGCGGCCAGCATCAGCACCGCCAGGCCGAGCACCGGGTCAGCGGCGCGCAGCCCCTCCAGCGTCCACAACGGAGCGGGGGCGGGGGCGGACGCGGCGCCCTGGGCGAAAGCGCGGTTGAAGGTTTCGAGCATGGAGCCGCGACTCTACGCGAGCTTCGGCGCGGCGCAAACCGGCCTGGCTCCGATGTTTTGGCGGGTGCGCGCCGACGCACAATGTGTCCGTCGATAATCCGGCTCGACCTTGCGCCCGGCCGTGGCTGCGATCACCCGAGCACAGCGGGGTTCACATTGGCAAGGCGCCACCCGCACAACGTCCAGAGATTCGATCAACGACACCATGCAGATCGGCTTTTCCATCAACGAGATCCTGTTCCTGGCCACCCTGGCCACCGGGGCGTGCTGGGTCGCCTGGAAGCTCAAGACCCGGCGCCTCGCCATTGAGCCCGGGAAGAAGCCGCTGTGGGTCGGTTTCGGTGCCGAGCTGTTCATCGTGGTGGCGCTGATGTTCACGTGTCGGGTGGCGCTGGCCGACTGGCCCAAGGTGCCCACGGGATCGATGGAGCCCACGCTTCGGGTCGGCGACTATCTGCTCGTCAACCACCTGGCCTACGGACCGCGCCTGCCATTCACCAACACCGCGATCGAGTTCGGCCAGCCGCGGCGTGGCGACGTGGTGGTGTTTCGCTTTCCGCTCGATGTGTCGCAGTTCTATGTCAAGCGACTGATCGGCCTTCCCGGCGACACGGTGAGCTTTCAGGATGGCGCCGTGAGCGTCAATGGCGCGAGCCTGGACGTGCAAATGCTCGGCGACGGCAGCGGCGCTGGCGTCGCGCCAGAAGATGCGGGTCACTGGATGCTGCGCGAAACCTTGGACGGGCACAGCCACACCGTCAAGGTGAACCCGTTCCTGCAGGGGCGCTTGCCGGTGGACGGCCTGGCCGGGCAATGCACGGTGCAACGCGCCGGTGCCTGGCGGTGCCGCGTGCCCGAGGGCCACTACCTCATGCTGGGCGACAACCGCGACAACTCCAGCGACTCACGCGTGTGGGGGTTCCTGCCGCATGGGCAGGTCTACGGCAAGGCCGTGCGCGTGCTGTTCAACCTGAACGATCTTTCACGCGCATGGACGCCGCTTTGAGCAGCGCTGGATCACTCCCCCTTGGGCGGACGGCGCAAAGCGCCAAGGGGTTGCAGTGACCGTGACCGAACGATTCGATCTGGCCGAGCGCCACATCGTGCTGGGGCTGTCCGGCGGCATCGCCTGCTACAAGTCGGCCGAGCTGACGCGCCTGATGGTCAAGGCCGGCGCAACCGTGCAGGTGGTCATGACGGCGGCGGCCGAACAGTTCATCACCGCGGTGACCCTGCAGGCGCTGTCCAACCGCACGGTGTATGGCAGCCAATGGGACGCGCGCGAACCCAACAACATGGCGCACATCAACCTGACGCGCATGGCCGATGCGGTGCTGGTGGCGCCGGCCAGCGCCGACTTGATGGCCAGACTGGCGCAGGGCCAAGCCGACGACCTGCTGAGCCTGATGTGCCTGGCGCGGCCCATCGATCGCTGCGCGTTGCTGGTCGCCCCGGCCATGAACCGAGAAATGTGGGCGCACCCGGCGACCCGGCGCAATGCCGCCCAATTGCGTGCCGACGGGGCGGTCATCCTCGGCCCCGACAGCGGCGACCAGGCGTGTGGCGAAACCGGCGACGGCCGCATGCTCGAGCCGCATGACCTGCTCGCCGACCTGGTGGCGTTCTTCCGACCCAAGGCCTTGCTCGGCAAGCGGGTTCTGATCTCCGCCGGGCCGACCTTCGAGCCCATCGATCCGGTGCGCGGCATCACCAACCTGTCGAGCGGAAAGATGGGTTTTGCGATCGCCCTGGCCGCGGCCGAGGCCGGCGCCGATGTCACGCTGGTCGCAGGCCCGGTGCACTTGCCAACCCCCCGTGGCGTGCGCCGCATCGACGTGCAAACGGCGCTGCAGATGTTCGACGCCGTGTTGCCCCAGGCGGCGCGGCACGACATCTTCATCGCGACGGCCGCGGTCGCCGACTGGCGGCCGGTCGCGCCGGCGCAGCACAAGATCAAGAAGGGCGCCGACAAGGCGGTGCCGCGCTTCGAGATGACCGAGAACCCGGACATCCTGGCGGCGGTGGCGGCATTGCCCCAGCGACCCTATTGCGTGGGCTTCGCGGCCGAAACCCACGACGTTCTGCGCCACGCGCAGGAAAAATTGCAACGCAAGAATGTCCCGCTGGTGGTGGGCAACGTCGGCCCGGAGACGTTCGGCGTTGATGACAATGCGCTGACCCTGGTCGATGCACACGGTCACCGTGAATTGGCGCGCGCCGACAAGCTGACGCTGGCGCGCCAACTGGTGGCCGAGATTGCCGCGCGCCTGGCGGCGGCGGTGGCATGAGACGCCGGGCCGCCATGGGCAACGAAGGGGCCCACTTCGTGAACCCCAGGGCGAATACCGCAGTGCACAGCACGCAGGTTGCGTGATGAGCGCCCCAAGGCCGGCCACGGCCGGCCGTCCCCCGCGGGGATCAAGGAAAGTGGCAAAGCCACATTTCCTTGAGAGGCGGACCGGCCGGGTTCGGTCTTCCGGCAACGTCCGGCTTCTTCCAACATCGCACCCACAGGGCGGACTTGCCGCTCCAACCCCCGATGCACACGATTGATCTGAAGGTGCTGGACCCGCGCATGGCCGAGCATCTCCCGGCCTATGCCACCCCCGGCAGTGCCGGTCTGGACCTGCGGGCCTGCCTGGACGCGCCCCTGGTGCTCGCGCCGGGTCAGACCGCGTTGATCGCCACCGGTCTGTCGATTCACATCGCCGACCCCGGCCTGGCCGCGGTGCTGCTGCCACGCTCCGGCCTGGGCCACAAGAGCGGCATCGTCCTCGGCAACCTGGTGGGCCTGATCGACTCCGACTACCAGGGCCCGCTGATGGTGAGCTGCTGGAACCGCAGCCAGGCGGCTTTTACGGTGCAGCCGATGGAGCGCATCGCCCAGATGGTGATCGTCCCGGTCGTGCAGGCCCGGTTCAGGCGGGTCGACAGCTTCGCGGACTCCGACCGCGGCGCCGGCGGGTTCGGCTCCACCGGCAAGGCCTAGCAAAGCGAAATCTGCCTCTCAGTGCAGGTGCGTGCCTGGTGGCGCCGTGTTCATCACGGTGAAGATCGGCTCACCGACGCTGCCGGACTCGATTTCGGCGTCGGTCGCGGGGCGCAGGTCGGTCACCTTCAAGTCCAGGCGCAGGGCCATGCCGGCGAGTGGGTGGTTGCCGTCCAGCACGACATGGGTGGGGTAGACCTCGGTGATGGTGTAGACCGCGTTGGCCGGCATGCCCTGGGTGGTGGCACCCGGCGGAACCCCGTCGATCTGCATGCCGACCTCGACCGGTTCGGGCAGAGCTGAGCGTTCTTCGAAAAACACCAGTGCGGAGTCGTAGTCGCCGAACGCGTGTTCGGGCTCCAGGTGCAATTTGGCGGAAAAGCCGATGTCCTGGTCGAGCAAGGCTTCTTCGACTTTCAACAGCAGGTCGTCGCCGCCGAAGAAGAACTCCACGGGCTCTGTCAGTTCGTCAATCAGGTTGCCTTGGGCGTCTTCGAGCCGCCAGACCAGGCTGACGACACACGGTGCGGTGATGTTCATGCATAAATGATCGCACAGGCCACAATCCGGGCCATGAAAACAACGCTGGGTCAGACCCTTCTGGGCGGACTCTCGCCCGACACCTTCATGCGCCGGCATTGGCAAAAGAAGCCATTGCTGATCCGCCAGGCGATGCCGGGCGTGGTGCCGCCGCTGGAGCGTGCGCCACTGTTCGATCTGGCAGGCCGCGACGATGTCGAATCGCGCCTGATCGTGCTGGATTCGGGCGCCTGGCGGCTTCGCGCCGGCCCGTTCAAACGCGGCGCGCTGCCCAGCCTGTCAAAGGCTGGCTGGACGCTGTTGGTGCAGGGGCTGGACCTGCATGTGGAGGCGGCCCATGCGTTGCTGAAGCGCTTCAGGTTCGTGCCGGATGCGCGGCTCGACGACCTGATGGTGTCCTATGCCACCGATGGCGGCGGCGTCGGCCCGCACTTCGATTCCTACGACGTGTTCCTGCTGCAAGTGCAGGGGCGGCGACGCTGGCGCATCGGTCGCCTGGGCGAGCCGGTGTTGCAGCCCGACGTGCCGTTGAAGATCCTCGCCAACTTCCGTGCCGAGCAGGAATGGTTGCTCGAACCCGGGGACATGTTGTACCTGCCGCCGGGTTGGGCCCACGAAGGCGTGGCGGTCGGTGCCTGCATGACCTGCTCGATCGGGTTTCGGGCGCCCGGGCGGCACGCCTTGGCCCACGACGTTCTGCAACGCATTCTCGACGCCGCCGAGGCGCCCGAGGCCGAGCGCCTGTACCGCGATCCGCGGCAGCCGGCCACGACGCAGCCCGCACGCATCCCCATGGCGTTGAACGACTTCGTCACGGCTGCGATGGCGCGTTTGCTGGCCGATCGCCGGGGTGTGGCTTGTGCGTTGGGCGAGGTGCTGAGCGACCTGAAAGCCAGCGTGTGGTTTGATTCCGGCGCCGCGCTGGCGCACCATGGCGGCATCGTCCTGGAGCGACGCACGCGCATGATTTACGACCACTGGCATGTGTTCATCAACGGCGAGTCGTATCGGGCAGCCGGCGCCGACGCGAAGCTGATGCGCCGCCTGGCCAACCGTCGCGGGTTGTCTGCCGCGGACACCGAGTTGCTGAGCGAAGAAGCGCTGGCACTGGTGGCTCAATGGGCCCAGGCCGGCTGGTTGAAGCCGGCCTGAAGATCGTCAACGCAAAGGAGCTTGACCATGACCACGCCGACCGGGCACACGCTGATTGTTTCGCGCGGTGAATTTCAGCAATCCGTGCGAGCTGCCTTCATCGAGGCCGCGGCCCAAGGTTGCCGGGAGATCTGGCTGTGCGATGTCGACTTTGCCGATTGGCCGCTGAATGAACCCGCGGTGATCGACAGCCTGATGCACTGGGCCAAGTCGTACCGCAAGCTGACGCTGCTGGCGCAGAATTTCGACGATCTGGCGCGCCGCCATGCGCGCTGGGTGGCCTGGCGTCAAAACTGGTCTCACGTGGTCGAGTGCCGCACGAACATCGAACTTGAGGCCGGCAAGTTCCCGACGATGTTGCTGGCCACCGACCTGCTCACGGTGCGGCTGGTGGATCCACTTCGCTTCCGTGGCAGCGCGTCGCGTGACGCGGCCGACGCCATTCGCGGCCGCGAGTTGCTGGATGCGGTTTTACAACGCTCCGAAGAAGCGTTCCCGGTGACAAGTCTCGGCCTCTAGGGATTGCCCCTAGCCAAGTTATAATCCGAGGCTAGGCAACGGGGCCGTTCGGGCTTTCCTTGTCTTCCAGCGCTGAGCTGCCGCGCAAACGCGGTCCTCGCATGGTGACCGGTTCTCTTTGTTCGACTCTTTTGTTTTTGAGGATAAATAAATGAAAACGTCTATTCTGTTGAGTTCGTTGCTTGCTGCCCTGGCCCTGAGCGCTTGCGGCGACAAAAAGGTTCCTGAAGTTGCCGTGCCGGCCGCTGTGACCGCCCCGGTGACCGCTGCTGTGAACAGCGCCGCTTCTGCTGCCGCCACCGCCGTGACCGGCGCCGTTGACGCAGCGTCCGCTGCCGGCGGCTCGGTTGCAAACGCTGCCTCCGCCGCTGCCACGAATGCAGCCGACATGGCCAAGGACGCGGCCGGCAAAGCTGCCGACGCCGCCAAGGACGCCGCGAAGGATGCCGCCGGCAAGGCCGCCGACGCCGTCAAGGACGCCGCTGGCAAGGCCGCTGACGCGGTCAAGAAGCCCTGAGCGACTGAACCGGTTCGGGCTTCGCGGCCCGACCCTCAAAAAACCGCCTTCGGGCGGTTTTTTGTTGTCTGCCTGCCACCGGCGCGTGGTCTTGCGCGCGCCGCTGCGCGCTACCGGTCGAGGGCGATCCAGCCAAACCCGTTCGCCGCATCGGCGACGACAATTTGCCCGACGTCGCGATGCCATGCGCCAACAAGCGCCTGCAGCACCCGATCCGGGTTGTTGTTCTGCGCGCTGAGGTGCGCGGCCACAACGTGCCGGAGCCCGCTGTGCGTGCACGCCGCGAGGATCTGCGCCGCCGTGTCGTTGGACAAGTGCCCAAGGCGCCCACCCACGCGTTCCTTCAGCGAGCGCGGATAGCCCGACGCGGCCAGCATGGCCCGGTCGTGGTTGCACTCCAGCAGCAGCGCGTTGCAACCCTGCAGATGGGCCAGCAGATGCGGCGTCGCGCAGCCGGCATCGGTCAACACGCCCAAGCGGTTTTCCCCGGATGTGCAGCGCAGTTGCAGCGGCTCCTGTGCGTCGTGCGGAACGGTGTAGGGCTGGACTTCGAGGGCACCGACGGAGATCGGTTCGCCATCGCGCGCAAAGTTCAGCAGCCCGGGCAAGTCCGGTTCGCCGATGGCTCGCCAGGTCCCGCGGCTCATCCACAGCGCAATGTTTTCGCGCCGCGCCAGCGCGACCGCGCAACCAATGTGGTCGCCGTGTTCGTGCGTGATGAAGATCGCGTCCAGCGAGGCCGCCGGCAGTCCCGTGCGCAGCAGTCGGGAATCGAGTTCCTTGAGAGAAAAGCCGCAGTCGATCAGCAGCCGATGGCGGGTTGTGCCGTCGGTGGATTCGACCAGCGTGGCGTTGCCGCTGCTGCCGCTGCCCAGGCTGCAAAAGCGCATGCGTCGCGACGCGTCGTCACTTCAGTTCATCGACCAGCAACGCGATGATTCGCTTGCCCGCGTTGCCGTTTTCCGGCACGCCTTTGGCGTCGAGCACCGAAATCGTGCTGATCGGACCGTCGCTCTTGACGGCGACGCGGTAGCGGGTGGGTCCGAGGTTTTCGTTCTTGCCGTCGCTGAACAGCTTGGCCAGGAAGCCGGGCTCGTCCTTGCCGGCAGATGCCGGGTCGACATACCGAACGAAGTAAAGCCCTTGACCTCGGTCGCGGTCCTCGACCGTGAAGCCGCTGCGGTCCAACGCCAGGCCGACGCGTCGCCAGGCTCGGTCGAAGTTGTCATCCACCTGCAACGCCGCCTCCGGGCGGCCCTCGACAACCCGGGCGCGGGCCGGCGTTGCGGCCGTTGCGCTGGCCGCATCGACGGCCGCTTTTGCCTGTTCCTGCTTGACGCCCAACTTGAGCAGCAGGCGGGATAGAAATTCGGCTTCGAGCAGCGGGTCGGCAGGGCGCGCTTCCCACCCGGTCGAGTCTTTCTGCATGCCGCGGTAGACCTCCAGCAGGCCGCGGTGGCTGATGTAGATCTCGCTGCCATTGCCCGCGCCGCTGCGCTCGACCCGGGTGCGGAACTTGTCGCGTTCACCGGTCGAGTAAAGCGCGTCGAACACACGGCCGATGGTGTTGCGCACGAGGTCGTTCGGCAGTTTGGCGCGGTTCTCCGCCCACTCGGTTTCCATCACGCCGGTGGCGGGCTGGTCCACGATCACGCTGAAGCCGTTTTCCTTCCAGAACGCTTGCAGTTGCGGCCAAAGCTGCTCGGGCGTCATCGGCACACTGAGCCAGCGCTGGCCGCCTTCGCGCTCGATGCGCACATCGCCGACCGCTTTGACGGCCACGGTGGCTGCCGACGGCGCTGCAACCGGCAACGCGGCGCCAGCCTGAATCGTCGAAGCGCTGATCGAGCCGCCCTGGCTCTGGTAGCGCGAGTCGCGCGACAGTTGCGTCAGGTCTGGCGGAATGTCCAGGCCCGGTGTTTTGGTGCCTGAGGTGCGATAGTCGACCTTGTCACCGGTGACGAAGTTTTCAACCGATGAGCAGCCGGCCAGCCCATTCATCAGCACCAGACCGGCGGTCGACAGCAAGCAAACAAAGTGGGTACGGGTCACGGGGTGTTTCTCCAAGGGGCTCGGGGCCCGACGCTGCCGCGCAAGGCGGCGTCCGGGGGTCAGAAAAGTCTGAGGCAGTTCAACGCGATCGGCCGTTTCGGGCCCGGTTGTCCGGTCGGTTCACCAATGGCTAGCGCAGGCCGGCTTCAGCCAGCGCCTGGTCGACGACCGCCTGGCCGGCCGCCGTGAGCGGGGTGATGGGCAAACGCAGCGCGCTGCCGCACAGCCCCAGGCGCGCCATCGCCCATTTGGTCGGGGCGGGACTCGATTCGACGAACAGGCTCTTGTGCAGCGGCAGCAATTTGAATTGCATCGCCGCAGCTTCCCTGGCTTGTCCGGCAATCGCCGCCATGCAAAGCTCGTGCATGGCGCGCGGGGCCACGTTGGCCGTCACGCTGACATTGCCGTGCCCACCCAGCAGCATCAGCGCCACGGCCGTGCCGTCGTCACCGGAATAGATCGAAAAACCGCTGGGCGCGCGGCTGATCAACCAACACGCGCGTTCGATGTCGCCGCTGGCCTCCTTGATGCCGACGATGCCGGGCAGTCGGGCCAGCCTCAGGGTCGTCTCGGGCTGCATGTCCGCAACGGTGCGGCTCGGCACGTTGTAGAGCACCATCGGAATGTCGACGGCTTCGGAGATGGCCTTGAAGTGCTGATAGATGCCTTCCTGAGAAGGCCTGTTGTAGTACGGCACGACCGAGAGCGTGCAATCGGCGCCCACCTTCAGTGCGTAGCGCGACAGCTCGATGGCTTCGGCGGTGGAGTTCGCCCCGGTGCCGGCCATGATCGGAACGCGGCCTTTCGCATGGCCGACGGCGACGCGGATGATCTCGCGGTTTTCCTCCATCGACACCGTCGGCGACTCACCCGTGGTGCCGACCACGCCGACGCAGTCCGTCCCCTCAGCCACGTGCCAATCGATCAGGCGGCGCAGCGCGGCGTAGTCGACGCTGCCGTCTTCATTCATCGGCGTGACAAGCGCCACGATGCTGCCAACGATGGGTTTCATGAAATTTCCTCTGAATCGCGGGATTTTACCCGGCGACGGGGCGCCGCCCGTGCTCTACAGGCGGTAGCCCAAAGGCGGCGCCTGAAGCGCTGACGGGCGCACCGCCACCAGCCGTTGCACGAAGCGGTCCGGTTCGGTGAGGCAGCCGTTCTCATAGGCCACCACGTGCAGGTCGCGCGCGGCGCTCAACAACTCTGCGTGGCGCAACAAGAACTTCGGGTTCGACGGTTTGCCCACCGTCTCGTTGCCGACGGCAAAGGTTTCATAGATCAACACGCCACCGTCGGCCACGCTGTCGACGATCGTGGGCAACAGTTCGCGCCACAGGTAGTTGGTCACGAGCACCGCATCGAAGCGGCGTTCGACCAGTGGCCAGGGCGCCGCTTCGATGTCGGCGACGCGGATTTCGGCCAGGCCCTGCAAGGGCTGCAGCGCCACGGCGTCGCGGTCCAGCGCGGTCACCCGGCATCCGCGCTGGGCGAACCAGCGCACATGGCGCCCGGTGCCGCAGGCGACGTCGAGCAGCGTCGCACCGGGTTTGATGAGGTGCGACCAGCGTTGAACCCAGGCCGATGGCGCCAGGCTGGCATGCGGCGCCGTCATGTCAGAAGCAGTTCCAAAGTTGGGTGGCCAGCATCATCGTCACATCGGGCCGCAGGTAGGCCGCAAAAACGGTCAGCAGCACACCGCCCACGGCGACCGCGATGAGCATCCGGCGCAGCCTGGGGTTGGGTTTCATGCGAATGCGGGGGCAGGCCGGTGGATGGCCTGCTCCTTGATCGGCAGGTTGACGATGGCGGCGAACACGCCCAGCGCCACCGCGATCCACCACACCAGGTTGTAGCTGCCGGTCGCGTCGTACAACTTGCCGCCCAGCCAAACCCCCAGGAAGCTGCCGATCTGGTGGCTGACAAAGACGAAGCCGCTGAGCATCGACAGGTACTTGACGCCAAAGATCTGCGCCACCACGGCATTCGTCGGCGGAATGGTCGACAACCACAGCAGGCCCATGACCGAGGCAAACAGATAGACGCTCCACGGCGTCAGCGGGGCCGTGATGAACGCGACGATGACCACCGAACGCAGCGCATAGATGGCCGACAGGATGTACGTCTTGGGCATTCGCGTCCCCAGCCAACCCGCCGCGTAGGTGCCGATCACGTTGAACAGGCCGATCAACGCCAGCGCCGTGGTGGCCACGTCCGGTGTCAAGCCGTTGTCCTTGAGGTAGCTGGGCATGTGCACGCCGATGAACACGACCTGGAAACCGCAGACGAAGTAGCCGGCCGTCAGCAGCCGAAAACCGTTGTGGCCGAAGGCTTCTCGAACGGCGGTGGCGATGCTTTGCTGCGGCCCCTTGGCGGCCGCGTGCGCCGGCTCCTTCAGGCCAAACGCGAGCGGCAGAATCGCCAGCGCCATGCAGCCCAGCACGAACAGTGCGTTCTGCCAGCCGAAGCCGCCGATCAACCAGTTCTCCAGCGGCACCATCAGAAACTGGCCGAACGAGCCGGCGGCCGCCGTGACACCCATGGCCCAACTGCGCTTTTCGGGCGCGACATTGCGCCCGATCACGCCAAAGACGACAGCATAGGTCGTGCCCGATTGCGCCATGCCGAG